>JBEVKA010000434.1:0-7325 GCA_040509855.1 Steroidobacter sp. | reverse complement strand
TCAAGTCTCCTGTATAACCCCGGGAGCAACCGCTGCCACCGCGTTACGCTGGCACGGTCCGGGGAATGATGCGATAATACAGCGCCCGGAAGCGACGTGATAGCGAGCGTTTCCGGATACTTCATTCAAAAATTCTGAACCCATGAATACCGAAATCCGTTCCAGCGCCGACCGCGGTTATGCCGACCATGGCTGGCTCAAGTCCTATCACTCGTTCTCGTTCGCGGACTACTTCGACCCCGAGCACGTCGAATTCGGCCCGCTGCGCGTGATCAACGAGGATCGCGTCGAAGCCGGAATGGGCTTCGGCACGCACGGCCATCGCGACATGGAGATCATCAGTTATGTGCTCGAGGGCGAACTCGCGCACAAGGACTCGATGGGCACGGGCGCGACCATTCGCCCGGGCGACGTCCAGCGCATGAGCGCCGGGCGCGGCGTCCAGCACAGCGAGTTCAATCCGTCCTCGGACAACTCGGCGCATTTTCTGCAGATCTGGATCATGCCGAATGAGCGCGGCGTGACCCCGAGCTACGAGCAGAAACACTTTGCGGCCGAGGAGAAGCGAGGCAAGCTGCGACTGATCGCGTCCCGCGATGGCGCGGACGGTTCGGTGCGCATCCATCAGGATGCGAAGGTGTATGCCGGACTGTTCGACGGCGATGAGCGGGCGGAGCTTGCGGTGGATGCCAATCGTCAGGTGTATGTGCACGTTGCTCGCGGTTCGATCACCGCGAACGGCACTGCACTGAACGCCGGCGATGCCATCAGCCTGAGCGATGTCAGCTCGCTGTCGCTGGCCCAGGGCCAGGGCGCGGAAGTGCTAGTGTTCGATCTCTCAACCTCCGACTCTAAATAGGCAGGGGTGATGCGATGATCGAGTTGATGATTCCCGCGCGACGGAAGGATCTGGGCGGCTTCGAAGTCGGCCGGATCCTTCCCTGGACCAAACGGCGCATGGTCGGGCCCTTTATCTTTTTCGATCACATGGGCCCGGTGAATTTCCCGCCCGATGTGCCGCGCAAGACCGATGTGAGGCCCCATCCTCACATCGGCTTGTCCACGATCACGTATCTGTATCAGGGCGAGATCGTCCATCGCGACAGCGAGGGTTATTACCAAACGATTCGTCCTGGCGAGGTGAACTGGATGACCGCCGGTCGCGGCATCAGTCATTCGGAACGCTTCGATTCCCGTCGTGAGACTGGCGGCGGCCTCCATGGCATTCAGGCGTGGGTGGCGTTGCCTGAAGCGGCGGAGGAAACATCGCCCGGCTTCGTACACTTCGACGCGGCCCAGTTGCCGTCGCATCAGGAGCCGGGCGTGGCCATCAAGGTGATCGCCGGCGAAGCGTATGGAATGAAAAGTCCGGTGACGACGCATTCGCCGTTGTTTTATGTGCATCTGGATTTGAATGCGGGCAGCACCGCTCAGATGTGCAGCGGATATGCCGAGCGCGCGATTTACGTCGCGTCGGGAAAAGTTGCGATTGAAGGTGAGCAGTACGAGGCGGGGCAAATGGCGGTGGTTGCTCCAGGCTCGATGCCGGCGATCACCGCGACCGAGCATTCGATCGTGATGCTGCTCGGTGGCGAGCCGGTCGGTCCGCGTCACATCTGGTGGAACTTCGTTTCCTCGCGCCAGGAGCGCATCGAACAGGCCAAAGCTGATTGGCGCGCCGGCCGCATCCAGCTGCCGGTCAATGACGATCAGGAATTCATTCCGCTGCCGGACGAGCCGCCCAAGCCGACGCCCGAGCCGATGTCCTGACGTTCAGAAGCGATACATGATCGCGGCGTCGAATGTGAAGTAGCTGTCGTCCTCGACCACCGGGCTGTCGGCCGCGTCTCCCTGCAGACTCGCGGCCGCGGCGCCGGTGCTCAGAATCCACCGCGGGCTCAATATATAAACCGCGTTGACGAACAGCCTCGCGTCGCCGACACCGCTCTCGGCTTCATAGCGTGCCAATCCAGAGTTTTGGCTCTGGAGTGCGTTCACGCCGAAGAAACTCTCCGCGTATTCATCGTCGATCCATCTCGCGGCGACACCGTAGTTCAGCGACAGCCGCTGCGTCAGCGCTGACTGTCTCTGCAATATCAACTCAGCGGTTGTGCCGTGGCCGTTATCGGCAATGTCAGTCGCGACAGTGGCAATCGCCGTCACCGGGCCGAGCTTGTAGCTGCTCTTGAGGCGCGCGACCGCCGTGCGATCCACATCACCCAAGCCTCGCAGGTGTGCCGAGTCCGACTCGTCCCTGCGTGTTACATCCGGCGCCAACGACAGCGACAGCGCTCCTCGCTCGCGCTTCACCAGATACGCGCCGAGCCCGTCGCCATTCAAGAACCAGCGATCCCCATGCGTGATGTTGAACGCCGGTATCGGCAGGATTTCCTGCGAGTCGCTGCCCGGGAAATCCGGCCGCACGATCACTCCCGCGCCGGCGGTGACCTGCCAGGCTTTGTCGTCCGACCCGTCATCACTTTGTGCCAGGATGGTGCCGGCATGCGTACACGCGGCTGTAACAACCAAAAGAAACACGAGGCGAGGCATCTGCATGGCCGTCTCCACAGTATGGAGGCGCAGAGTAGGTCGGTAGACTTAGCGCAGGCTTAGGCCACGCCAGTCGTATCAGCAAATAGGGCCCGCGGACGCGCTTCGGACTCTAGCTCGGACTCAAGAATGCGATCACGGTTGCCCGATCGGTACGAACAGCGTGCTCGGCCGCGTCCGGTCGTGATAGAGATTGACGGTGACAGTGCGCGCATCGCGCATCGACTCCGAGGAAACATCGCCGCCGCTGTTGTAGTTCTTCTGGCTGCTCATCGAATTCATGGGGCCGATGACGAGACGCAGGCGGCTGCCTTTGCGGATCATGCGTGAAGTGAACATGAAGCCGCCGAAGTCGTACTTGAGAGGCTCCCGAGTGGTGACGAGCTTGGACTGACGCAGACCTTCGCGATATCGCGCACGCTGTTGGTCGGTGCTCAGGAGGACCGAGCTTGCGTCGGGCCGAATCTCATAGACCGAGACCGCGAAATCGGTATCCGGCTGATCGATGGCAAGCCAGGCCGACAACTTGAAGAAGCCGCTGATCTCGGTATCGCGCTCGAACGGCGCCGAGTGATAGACGAGCGCCTTGCCTCGCTGGGCGTGAACCATGCGCTGATCGGTGAGCGATGCAGGGTCCACGGTGCGCTCAACCGTCGCGATACTCACATCGCGCGGATCGTAGATATATTGATCGGGCTTGCCCTTGGGCTGAGCACTGCCGAGAGAGCCTGAGGCCAGCGCGTCGGTCGCGTTGCCGATCGAGTCGAGGAAATAAGACCGCGATTCCGCAGTGACGGCTTCGAGCGTATCGGCATATCGCCAGCGATCCGCATCCATGACGTAATACGCGACTCGCTTCTGCAGAAACTTCGGCTGCGGGCCACCTTGCAGGGTCCACGCGTACCAGTCCAAATGCAGCTGCGGCAGATCGACCAGGCTAGCCTGACCAAACGTCAGACCACCGAATTGCGCCTGCGGCGTGCGTGTCCCCGCGTGATCCCACGGGCCGATCACCAGGAAGTGCCGCGCTCGGCCCTCCGGCGTCGCGTTCTTGATGTGATTGCGATAGTGCTCCAGTGCACCGGGTTGATCGCCATCGTAGCTGCCGGTGATCGTCAGGATCGGCAGCGAAAGCTTGGCGTATTGATCCGCAGTCGGATTGTATGAATCCCAGTAGTCATCGACCTGGGGATGCGCCAGCCATTCCTGGAAGGTGCGAGAAGGATTGCCCAGCAGCGTGTCGAGCTGTTTGTAAGGCGCGCCCGATTCAAACCACGCCCCGTTCACCGCACGCCAGAAAGCATCATCCGCGAAGATTCGATCCTGGGACGCATGGCCGCTGGTGAAGGTCAGCCATTGCATCAGATAAGTGGAGGAAATATTCGCGCGCATCGGAAAGTCGGCGCCGGCGTACGGTGAGGCCACTGGCACGATGGTCGTCAGATGTGGCGGAAACTCCTTGGCCGTCGCCCACTGGTTATAACCAGCATACGAACCACCCCACATCGTGACCTTGCCGTTGCAGTAGGGTTGCTGCGCCAGCCACTCGACCACGTCGTGACCGTCGCGCGCCTCTTGGATCAAAGGTCGAAACTCACCTTCGGAGTTGCCGCGGCCACGCACGTCTACTGTCAGGAATGGATAGCCGTGTGCCGCGAAGTAAATGCCACGATCGTGATAGCTCTGCGAAATGTACGGCGTCAGCGTGAAGATGCATGGTGCCGGTGTCTTCTGTTGTTTCGGCGTGTACACCGTTGCATTCAACTTGACGCCGTCACGTAACGGAATCTTCACGCCCCATTGGAATTTGACTTGCTCCGCGGGCGGTGGCGCCGGCTCATCGGCTCGCGTGACTTCAACCAGGCTCAGGATGAAAAGAACGACCGCAAGCAAATGACGATTCATGGGGTCTCGGAGTCAGATCGCGTGGGTGGCAGGGGATGGCGCAGTGAAGGTCGAATCGGTGGCAGGCATTTGTGGCGATACCATCGTCGCCGTGTCGAAACGCAGGCGCGCGATCAAGCCGGAGCCGTCGGTGCGATTCATCAGCTCCAGGCCGATGCGATTGCGATCGGCCGCGTTCTTGGCGATGGCCAGCCCGAGGCCGCTGCCTTCGGTCTCCGCGCCTTCGATGCGAAAGAAACGATCGAACACTCGCGGCAGCAGCTCCGCGGGAATGCCTGGGCCGTTGTCGGCGATCTCCACGCTGACCACGCCGGTGTCCTTGTGCAAAGTGACGTCGACGATGCCGCCGGCCGGCGTGTAGCGCAGAGCGTTGTCGAGCAGGTTATGAATCAGGCTGCACAACTCGTCTTCGTTGGCATGAACGGTCGCGTCGATGTCCGCGGCGTAACCGAGATCGATGTTGCGTCGATCGGCCAGCGCCATGAAATCGGCGATGCTGGATTTGAGCAGAGCATCGAGTTGAACGACGACCGGCGCATCGGCGGCGCGAGGCGATTCCTGCCGCGCCAGGCGCAGCAACTGCTCGACCAGCCGACGAGTGCGAGCCAGGCCGGCTTCGAGCTGCACCAGCTCGACGGCACTCGCATCCGGCAGGCGCGACTTGAGGTTCTCCAGCTGCAAACTCATCGCAGTGATGGGCGTTCGCAACTCATGCGCGGCGTCCTGCACGAACCGGCGCTGAGACGCGAAGGCATTGCGAAGCCGGGCCAGCAGCGTGTTCACAGACAGCACCAGCGGCTGGATCTCACAGGGTGCGTGCTCCACCGGCAGATCGCTCAAGCGATGCTCATCCTGACGAGCGGCGGCTTGCGAGATCAGTTCCAGTCGCCGGATCGCCGGCCGCATGCCGAACCACAGGATGATCGCCGAGATCGGAATCATCAGCGCGACCGGCAAACCTGCCTGCAACGCTTGTGACTTGACGAGATGCTCACGGAAGTCGAGATTCTGCGCGCTCTGCACCGTGCGATCGGGTGACTGCAGCGTGTATACGCGCCACCGCGTATCGCCGATCGCGACATCGTGAAAGCCTTGATTCTGCTGCCGCGGCAACGCCAGTTCCGGCCAGGAACTGGTGACCAGGCGATGAGTGCGATCCCAGATCTGCACCACCATGTCGCCCTTGCGAATCACGTGATGTCGATCTAACGGCCGAAAAGCCGGCGTCGGGCCGGACGCGACCGCATGCGAGTCGGCGAACACGCGCAGCTGGTTGTCCATGAAGAACGCCACCATCTGGCCGTAAGTGAAATAAACGATGGTGGCTGCGCCGATCGCCGCGACGACATACAGCGGCAGCAGCCAGCTCATCAGCTGATGTTGCAACGACGGCTTCACGCCGTCTCCTTGCTGACGCGCCAGCCGAGTCCGCGCACGTTGCGGATCACATCCTGGCCGAGCTTGCGACGCACGCCATGAATGAGCACTTCGACCGCGTTGCTGCTCACCTCTTCACCCCAACCATACAAACGTTCTTCCAACTGACTGCGCGATAGAATCGCGCCGGGCCGTTCCAGCAGCGCATGCATCAAGCGAAACTCTTTTGCAGATAACAGAATGGTGGTCCCACCATGAGTGAGCTCGCGACTGGACAGATCGAGCTGAGTCTGCGGCGTGCCGATGGCGGATTGCGCGTGGCCGCCGAAGCGCCGGATGATGGCTCGCATGCGGGCGAGCAATTCACGTAGCTCGAACGGCTTCACCATGTAGTCGTCCGCGCCGAAATCCAGGCCTTCGACGCGATCGTCGACCCCATCGCGAGCGGTCAGCACCAGCATCGGCGTGCGATCGCCGTCCTGGCGCGCACGACGCAACACTTCGAGGCCTGAACGGCGAGGCAATCCGAGATCCAGCAGCACGGCCGCATAACCACCTTGCGCCAGCGCGTCCTGCGCGAGCACGCCATCTTTGACCCAGTCGACCGCCAGGCCATTTTCGGTCAGCGCCTGTTTCAGGCTCTGACCAATCATGTTGTCGTCTTCCACCAGCAGGATGCGCATGCGCGCACGTTCCGGGAGCGTCTCGTGGCTGTCAAGTCTCCACCCGCTGCGACGGTCGTCCTGCTATGTTCATGCGGCTATGGAACCGAATCAGGCAGCGAGTCAGACAGCGCTGGGAGTCGCGTATCTGCGCGCGGCTCACCAGGTGCTCGATGGCGAGCCCAGGCTGCTCGAGGACCCGGTGGCGGTGCCGCTGCTGGGCCCGGACGCATGGAATCGCATCCAAACCAACGCCGACGCATATCGCGGTCCGGTGGCGCAGACCTTGCGTGCGCACGTGGTGCTGCGTTCTCGATTCGCCGAAGACCGGCTGGCCGAGGCGATGACGCGCGGTATCACTCAATACATCGTGCTGGGCGCGGGACTGGATACGTTTGCATTCAGGCAGCCGGCGTGGGCGCAGCCGTTGCGCATCCTGGAAGTGGATCATCCGCAAACGCAGCTGTTGAAACGCCAGCTGATGGATGCGGCGGATTTACCGACACCGTCCAATGTGAGTTATGTGTACATCGACTTCGAGCGCGAGTCGTTGCACGAAAGTTTGCTCGCTCACGACGTTGCACTGGATCAGCCGACGTTCTTTTCCTGGCTCGGCGTCACCATGTATCTGCAGGAGCCGGCGATCGACGCGGTGCTGCGTTTCGTCGCCGGCTTTCCGTCGGGCAGCGAAGTGGTGCTGACGTTCTCGCAGCCGCCGGAAAGATCCGACGTGACCGGCCGGATCGCGTCCCGGACGGCGGCGTTGCACGAGCCGATGGTCAGCTTTTTCACGCCCGCCGCGGTGGAGATCAAACTGCGGCGGGCGGGATT
>JBEVKA010000433.1:0-6846 GCA_040509855.1 Steroidobacter sp. | reverse complement strand
GTCCTCGGCGGAATATTCCGACCTTTGCACCGCTTTATGCGCGAAGCTGCGGGCATATTCCGGTCCGCGAAATGTTTCCAACAGCGACGATTGAAAAAACGTCGGCATCACCACCGACACTTGAATGCCGGCGGAGCGCAGTTCATTCACCAGGGTCTCGCTGATCGACAGGACCGCGGCCTTGGTCGCGTTGTACGAGATCATGCCCGGTGCGGAGGCGAATGCGGCCGCGCTCGCGACGTTCATCAGCAGCCCGGTGCCGTTGCGCTGTAGGTGAGGGATGGCGGCGCGCGAGCCGTGGACGACGCCCATCACATTGATGTCGATGATCCAGCGCCAATCCTCCAGCGACACTTCCATCATCGAGCCGGTGCCCGCGACGCCGGCGTTGTTGACCATCAGGTCCAGGCCGTCGTGAGTGGCGGCGAAAGAGTTGATCGCGACCGTGAGCTCATCCGACTGCGTGACGTCGCCGGGATAGGCGATCAGCTTCACGCCTGCGTTGGTGAAATCCGCCTCGACCGTGGTCAGCCGTCCCAGGTTCCGATCGAACAGGCCGAGCGTCCAGCCGTCGGCGGCCAATGCCTTGGCCAGGGCGAAACCCAGGCCGCTGCCCGCGCCGGTAATGAACGCGCGCTTGCGCGGCAATCGTGAACTCAGCTTGCTGAACCTTTCGGCCATGATGTCCTTGAGTCCGGAAAACGGCGGCAGTATGCCGGCCTCAAACCAAGAAAGCGCGAACCGACCACGCAACCCAGGCGGCCACCGCCATCAGCGCCAGGCCCGGTACCAGCTCCAGCGCGTAGCGGCGATCGCCTAGGGAGAACGCTACGATGGTTTTGCTCATGGTGTTGGTGGTGAAACCCACTAGCACTGCCAGGGCCGCGAACTCCACTTGCGTGCGACCGCTCGCGGCCAGCGATGCTGACGAAATCGCGGCGGCGTGTGCATCGGTGAAACCTGCGACGCCGGCCGCGAGCATCAAACCGCGATCGCCGAGCCACTGCGTCAGCAAGGTCGAGATCACCAGCGTCAGCCCAACCACCAGCACGAAGATCAGCGCGGTCTTGGGATCGAAGGGCCGGCCTTTCGGCGCCTCGCTGTCCGAGGCTTCGCGAAAACTGCGCAGGGCGAAAAAGCCTGCGTACAGCACGGCCGCGACACCCGAGGCGATCAGCGAAGGAATCAATAGCCGCAGCGTCGATGAACTCACGAGCCCGATGACGATGGCGAGTTGAATGATGGTGGCGACGGATGACGCCGCCGCGCCGGCGACCGCGCCTTTGTGTAATTCAGGATTGCTCTTGGTGCGCGCACCCATCGCTCCGATCGTGGCCGTGCTGGAAACAAATCCCGACAGCAGCCCGGCCAGCGACAATCCTGTTTTAGGTCCCAACGCGCGGAGCGCGATGTAACCGAGCGCGTTGATCGCCATGACGAGCACCGCGAGCATCCACAGCTTGCGCAGCTTCACGACGCCCCACGGATCGATCGGCTCGGCCGGCATGAGAGGAAGAATGACAAGCGCGGCAGCCGCGAGCATCAAGCCATCGCGCACTTCCGCGTCGGTGAGAACGTTCTTGACCCAGTTGTGAGCGGTCGTGCGGAAGGCGAGCAGGATCGCGACGATGACCGCCAGCGCGGCGGCCAGTCGCGGCTGGTGAACAGCCAGTCCGCCCAGCAGAAAAGTAACGACCATTGCGATCTCGGTCGTGAGTCCCGGATCGTTCTCATGCGCGCGCAGATAGCCGACGGCGACGAGTACTCCGACGATGGCGCCGGCGGCGATGAAGACCGGCACTCCGCCGATCGACATGCCGAGCGCGCCGGCCAGTGAGGTGAGTGCGAATGTGCGCAGCCCGGCGGTGGCCCGTTGCGGTCCATCGCCTTTACTGCGCTCTCGTTCGATGCCGATCAACAGGCCGATGGCGAGCGCCACGCCCAGGTTGATCCAGCTGTCGTCGATGTGGGTGTCCGCGATGTTCATCCCGCCAATGTTAGCGGGCCGCGGCGAGCCAGGGTCAGGTCTTCCAGACCTGCTTCAGGTGGCCGATGACCAGCGAGCGAATGTTCTGCACCGGGTTGCGTTCCCAGGTGAAACACGGCGGGTCGCGGCGGAGCATGGGCCAGCGGCCGGTGCGCAGCACTTCGTGCAGATAATCGGTGTTGGCCTGGATCGCTTCCATGTACGGGTTGCGACCGTTGAACAGCGACTGGAGATAGCTGTAGGCGCTGTCGAACTCGCCGTCCAGGCGCGAGCGGCGCACTTCCTCGATGAACTCCGGCGTCTGGCGCAGCACGTCCAGTCCGGAGCTGTACTTGACCTGGGTCTTGCCCTGGCTGTCGCTGGGCATGGCGATGCCACCGAGCACGAACTCGGGATACAGCCGGTCCCGGCATTTTTCCAGGTAGCAACGGTCGGACATTTGCGCGATCAGATCGCCGGTGCCGATCAGGTGGCCGAGCTTGCGGTCGCGCGGATCGTCGAGGCGGATCTGGTCGAACTGCACTTCATAGCCGGTGAAGTGCACGATCTTGGTCGCCACCGGCACCCACTCGGCCATGCCGATGGTCGGCAGGTAGCGGCCGATGAACTGGGCGCTGCGGCTGACGTGACTGAGCGTGAACTCGGCGCCGTTGCGATGGGTCTGGTCGTCGGTCTGGCGAATGTAACCCGCGTCATGAAACAAAGCGGTGACCACACCGAGGATGGCGCGCTCCGGCCCGAGACGTTCATCCGCGACGTGCGTGCGGTCGTAACTGACGACCAGACGTGCGACGGCGAGCGTGCCGTCCAGCGAATGCTGAAGGTCGTGATACACGGTGTCGCAGCCGTAGTAGCCGGGGAACTGCCCGTTGAACAGGCGTTCGAAATCGCGGAACGCGGTGTCGACGCGATCGAGCGGATAGTGCGGCCAGGTCTGGCGATACAACTCGACCACAGCACGCCGGACAGCATCAGGCGAGCTGACCTGCACAGTGTTGGTGACGTCGAAATCGCTGCGCCGATACTGCATTGTTAGCGGAAGAATTTCGTCGCGGGAGAATGCGAACGATCCGCAGGAGTCTAGTCTTCTTTTACTCGTTGTCCATGTCGGGAAAATTGTCAGCGTTTGGCGTCACCGGTGACTCACACCAGTATTTTCCCGGGAAATTCCAGGTTTTTTCGCGGTCGCTGCAACGTCGTCGCGAGCGTCGCGCAGTCGCGACTTTTATCCTATGTGACAAGCTTCACACAAATTTTCCGGCCGCGAATGCGCTCGAAGATGATGAACGCGCAAAGCACGCGACACCGCCTGCGTCCGACACGTTGCCGTGCTTTCGCATCCGCGGGTGAGTCAGGCTGTTTCCAACGTCTTCTTGGTGATCGCAAGGCCAGCTTCGATCATCGCCTGCACCGTCGGCGCCGCTTCGTTCGGCAGCAGATCGGAGGTCCAGGTGAAGCGGCAGCCGCCTTCGGGTAACGCAATGACCTGGGCCGCGCCGTTGTAGTGAATGAATGCGCCACCGATGATGGTCCATGCCACGCGACGCCGCTGATCGTCGACGCTCAGGATCTGTTCGCGCGCCGTCTTGCCGTTACCGAATGTCACCACGCGGACCGCGTCGCCTTCCATTTGGGTGTCGATCACGAACCCGGGACACAGGCGCGTGTGCAAGGCGCCGACGTCGCGCAGAGCGCTCCAGACTTTTTCCGGGTCGGCGTGAATGTGAACTTCGCGATGAATGGTGGCCATGGTGCTAGCCGTTATCGGGCTTGTCCGCTACTTGTGCAAGTGTGGGATAACGAGAATGCCAGAAGCGTTCGTAATAGATCGGCGCCATCGAAGCGAAGCCCGCCTCGTACGCCAGCGTGATCTTGGTGCCGGTGGTGAGCAGCACTTCGGCGACGTCGATCTGCAGCTGACCTTCGTGTTTGAAATCGCCCCAGGTGCACTTCTTGATCTGCAGCGGCGAGAACTCGAAGCGCGTGCCGCGATAGATGCCGAACACGCGCGACGTGCTCATCACATACCAGCGCTGCGCATCGATGAAGCAACTGACGACGCACAGCTCGCCCGGCTGCAAGCGAATGACACGAGCCAATGCATCGTGTAATACCTCCAGCTGCGTGAAGCGCCAGTTCGGCTGCTTCATCGCGTGACTGCGGATGTATTGCAGTAACGCCGCGCGCAGATACTGGTGAGGCCACTCGCTCATGCTCGCCGCGCAATCTCGATGGTGATGTTCGCCATGCTCGTTTCCTTGCGGAACATCCGTGTGCGATCAAACCGAAACCGGGGAAGTACTGAAAATCATAGCGCCGGACGACGATACTGTATATAGAAACAGTGATGACATGGCGGCGGGATTCAGCTGTTGCAATGCGCGTGGAACGATCGCGAAGTGTGGGTGCATTAAACGCGGCGTGCATTCAATTCGTTGCTCGAACGCGCGTCGCTGCCCCAAGCCACAACGAATGCGCGCGCTTAGATGCCGATTTGTGCAAGCCCGCGTCGTTCATCGACGACGCGCGCCAGTATAGAAGCTGCTCGTGAACTTAGGAGCGCGGTCGAAAGTCCGGGTCCGATATTTTCATTTCGGTGAGGGGTCCGTACTTCCGCAGATCGTCGCGAATCGCCTCGGCCTTGCCGATCACGACCAGCACCACTTCGTTGCTGGCGGGAATCACTTCGTCGATCACGCGCTTTGCATCGTTCATGGAGACTGCCGTCAACGCAGCTCCATATCCATCGATATAACCGCGATCCAGCCCGTACAACTCCAGCACCGCGAGCTGATAGGCCCACTGCGACGCTGTTTCGAACGCGAGCGGATACTGGCCCAGCACATAGCTCTTGCCCGAGGCCAGCTGCGCGTCATCGAGCCCGCCTCGATGCAGTTTGTCCAACGTGGCGAACGCCAGGTCGATGGCTTCGATGGTTTTTTCGGTGCGCGTGAACGAACCCATTTCCCAACTGCCGCCGTCCGCGAGCCGATCGAAGCGCGAGTTGGCGCCGTAGCTCAAACCGCTGCGAATCCGCAGCTCGGTGTTCAGCATGGATGTGAAGCGTCCGCCGAACAGCGTGTTGACGATATCGAGCGACGCGCGGCGCGGATCGCTTTTCGCGACGCTCACGTCCGCGACCCAGAAGTACGACTGAACTGCGTCCGGCGCATCGATCAGCAACACGCGACGGCCGTCGATCTGCGTCGGCTTGGCGATCTTGGGCAGAGGCGTTCCGGCCTTGCGCCAGCCGGAGAACGCACGCGACAGCAACGATTTCAGTTGTGAGGTTTTGAAGTCGCCGGCGACGGCGATGATGACGCGATCGGCGCCGACCTGCTCTTGATAGTAACGTTGCACGTCCGCGTGTTTGAGCGCGGCGAGGCTCGCTTCACTGCCATTCACCGGCCGTCCATACGGATGCGAACCAAACAAAGCCGTCGCGCCATAGGTCGACGTCAGCGATGAACGGTCGGAATCCTTGGCGGCGCGAATGAACTCGATGTGACGTCCGCGCAGCGCCTCGAATTGTTCCGTTTCGAGTCGCGGTCGCTGCAAAACGTCGGCGAGCAACTCGACCATGAGTTTCTGGTCGCGCGACAGGAACGAGCCGCCGACGGAAATGGCCTCGGTGCTCGCACCCGTCTCGATGGTGCCGCCGACGGAAGCGACGGTTTCGGCGAACGCATTCGCGTCGCGCGAACCCGCGCCTTTCTCCAGCAGGCCTGCCAACACGCTGGCCGTGCCGAAGCCGTTCTCCGGATCGGTCGCAGCGCCGCCGCGGATGACGGCGTTGAAGGCGATCAAAGGAACGTCGTGACGTTCCATCAACAACAGTGTGGCGCCGTTGCCGAGCTGGACGCGCTCGAACGCGGGAGTTTTGACTGCGCCGTCCGCGTGGGCGGACAGTGTGCAAACGATCGCCGCGACGAAAAGGATGGCGCGAAAGCGTTTCATTCTTTGTCTCCCGTGACGGCGGCAGCGGGCGAGGCGAGCAGGCCAACGGTTCGATTGGTTGGACGCAATAGCTCGGCGGCGAGCTTCTGGATGTCCTGCACGGTCACCGCTTCATAGGCGCGAGGCTCCTGGAACAACTTCTCGTGGCCTCCTTGCAGGACCGCGAACGTTCCCAACGCCTGCGCCTTGCCGTCGATGGTCGCCATGCCACGCCAGAAATCCGCGAGGGCCTGGCTGCGCGCGCGTGACAACTCTTCCTTGGTCACGCCTTCTTTGATGACGCGCTCGATCTGCTGTGTGAACGCGTCTTCCGCTCGCTTGGCATCGCCATCGGCGGGCAACGACAACAGGAACCACACCAGGCCGGGATCGAAACCGGCGCTGAAGTAACTGTCGGCGGAGATCGCGAGCTGCTGTTCTTCCACCAGCACGCGATGCAAGCGCGAGGCGTCGCCGTCGGTGAGGATGCGCGTCAGCAGATCCAACGCCGGCCGGCGCGGATCGGCGCCCGAGATGCTGTGATATGCGAATTGCACCAGTGGCGTTTGCGCTTCCGCGTTCACCACCACGCGTCGTTCGCCGAGCTGTTCGGGCTCGGTGGTGCGCACCGGTTTCGGCGGCTTGTTCGCCGGAATGGGCTCGAAATATTTGCGAGCCAGCGCGATCACGCTGTCCGGCTCGACGTCGCCGACGATCACCATGGTGCAGTTGTTCGGCGCGTAATACGTGGCGAAGAACGATTTCAGATCATCGATGCTCCACGACAGGATGTCCGCGGGCCAGCCGATCGTTGGAATGCCATAGGGATGCGCGAGGAACGCGGTCGCCTGAACCTGTTCCATCAATCGGCCCTGATGGCTGTCGTCGACGCGCAAGCGTCGCTCCGAATGCACCACACCGCG
>JBEVKA010000432.1:0-6454 GCA_040509855.1 Steroidobacter sp. | reverse complement strand
GACCGATCCGAAGCGCGAAACCATCACTTATTTCGGTCACATGGTCGCGTGCATCAATCCCTTCACGCACCGATACGAGTCGACGCTCAGCGACGTCTGAGCGCTTCAGGCGCGCTGCTGTTTCTTCGCGAATTCGTGATTGAGCAGAGCGCGCAACCGCACGGCCTTGAGCGGCTTGTGCATCATGGTCAGCCCGGCGGCGCTGACTTTTCGTAGTTGTTCCGGCGCGGTGTCGCCGGAAATCAGCACAGCCGGAATGCCTTCTCCGAGCTTCCCGCGCAGTTCACGAATCGCGTCGATGCCATTGCGATCGCCGCGTAGTCGCAGGTCCGCGATGATGAAATCTGGCGTGCGGCCCTTGATGCCGGCGAGCGCTTCATCGGAATCCATGGCGGTGACGCATTTGCAGCCCCAGCTCTCCAGCAGGCTCTGCATGCCCAGGCGCACCGATTCTTCGTCGTCGATGACCAGGATGAGCTTGCCGCCGATGAGGTTCGGCACCTTCTGCTCGATCGTCGCCGCGATCGAATGAATCTTGTTGGGATCGGCGAGCGGTATTTCGATGGCGAAGCGCGAGCCGCGGCCGGCGGCGGAGCGCAGGTTCAAGGGATGTTCCAGCAGCTGCACGATGCGTCGAACGGTCGCGAGGCCCAGGCCCAGGCCGCGGCTGCGATCGCGTGACGGATTGTTGAGCTGATAGAATTCTTCGTAGATGCGCTCGTGCTGTTCGACCGGGATACCGATGCCCGAATCCCAGACTTCGATGCTGATGGCGTTGCCGCGTTTACGGCACGCAACGATCACGCCGCCTTTCTCGGTGTAGCGAATCGAGTTCGAGACGAGATTCGACAGCACCCGAAACAACAGCGTGGGATCGGTGAACAACATCGCGCGCGAGCGACGCACGACCAGCTTGAGCCCTTTGTCCTGCGCGGGAACCGCGAACGTGCTGCGCAGTCGGTCCAGCACCAGGTTGACGGCGACGATTTCTTTCTTGACTTGCCCCTGCCCGGCGTCGAGCTTGGAAATATCCAGCAGGTTGTCGAACAGCTGTTCCAGCGACTCGGTGCACGCCAGGATCTGATCGATCATCTTGCGGCCGCTGTCGTCGACGTTGCCGTTGCGCAGGGCGTTTGCAAACAATCCCAGCGAATGCAGCGGCTGACGCAAGTCATGATTGGCGGCCGCGAAGAACAGCGATTTGGAACGGCTCGCCGATTCAGCACGGGTGCGTGCTTGTTCGGCCAGGGCGTACTGCTGTTGCAGCTGTCCGACCAATTGTTCGTTTTCATAGCGCAAGCGAATCTGCGCCACCACCGCGCGCGCCTGGCGATCGCCGAATAACAGCAGGTAGCCGAGCACGGCAAACCACATCACGCCCAGCGCAGCGTTGCCGTAACCGCCGAGCGAGATGTAACGCAGCGCCAGCAATCCGAATATCGGCGCGGTGAATGAATGCAATGCTGGCGGGAAGTGTGCGTTGGTGATGACGCTGATGGTGGCGCGTCCGGCGAGACAGGCCGCGATCAGCGCGAGCGTCAACGATTGATTCGCGCTGACCAGCACGAATGCCGCCGAGCCCCACACGACGCCCGCGACACCGGCGGTCGCCGCGAATCGCCAGCCCCAGCTGCTCGACGCAGTCTCACGATCGCTGGCGTTTCGATAGCGCTGTGTCAGCCACAACAAATAAACCTGGACCAGCAGCGCAACCGCGCCCCAGACAATGATTCGGTTGTGAGATGTGTGCGGCCAGGTGATGACCGCGATCATCGCGACCATGAGCAATGCCGAGCCGGACACGGCCAGCGCATTGCCATACAACAATTCGACGCGCTGTTGCTCAACGCGTCGCAACAGTGCGGCGTCCATGGACACGCCTTTTAAGCGGAGAAGGTTTTAACGAGCGTTCGCGTAGACCGGCGTCGAGGGCAGGAACCCGCGACGTTGCGCGACCAGCACGGCCTGCGTCCGATTACGCACATTGAGCGCTTCGAACACCGCGCTCACGTGAGCTTTGACGGTGCGCTCGGCCACATCCAATGCGCGCGCGATTTCTTTGTTGGAGAAACCACGGCCCAGCATGCTGATGACTTCCAGCTGACGCAGCGTGAGCCCGTTGGGCTGTTCGGCCGCGGTGAGATTGGTGGTCTCGGGCACGAACACTTCGCCCGCGAGTACTTTCTGAATCGCGACGGTCATTTCGTCGGCGGTGAAAGATTTGGGAATGAAACCGGAGGCACCCGACTGCACGGCGCGAGCCGCGACGCTGTTCTGTTCATCGCCTGAAATCATGATGCAGGCGGTGGTGGGAAAGCGTTCGCCGATGACCTTGAGAGCGGCGAAGCCGTCGTCGCCTTTCAGATGAATGTCCAGCAGCACCAGGCCGATGTCCGAATCCTTTTGCAGGGCCTGCAGCGCCTCGGGCACCGAGGACACGCTCAGCACGCCGGCTTCGAGCGCGCTCTGTTCCAGCACGGCGTGAAAACCAGCGCGGAACAGCGGATGGTCGTCGACGATGAGGATTTTCATATGCAGCTCCCCGAATTCTCTTAGATCCCCACAAGGGCCTTTCTGGCCTGGCGGCGAGTCCGTCGCCCGATGCGCAGGGTTTGTATACCCCGATCCATCCGCCGGCCATGGTACGTGCGGACTAGGGGGCGGGCAATGACCCTTTGGTGCATCGCCGCCGCCCCCACTCAAAACCTCATTTCGCGGCCTGGGCAGGCCCACAGTCGCACTGCTGCTGCTTGATCCACGCAGCGAATTGCTTGATTACCGCCGGACTGGCTTGAGGGTTTTCCTGAAGCGCACGGTATCCCGAGCACAGCAGCTGGCAGGCATCGTCGGCCTGGTTGCCTTGAAGCGCCAGCGCCCGGCCGAGATAGCCGGTCGCCATTGCCTCGCCCACGGTGCCCGACCCGAGTTGTACTGGCCAGATTTCACGGGCTTTACGCAACAACGGCTCGGCTTGTTTGCCGCCCGCGAGCGTGCCGGCTTCGACCAGGATGCGCCCTTGCCAGGTCAGTGCTTCGGCGATGAAGAAGTGGTCCGCCGGCAGCGCGCGCTTCTTGATGTTTTGACTGTAGATATCCAGCGCCTTGTTGAAGCCCTTGGTCGCCGCGTCGCGTGCGCCCGAGTCGTACTGCCAGCGCGCCAGGTTGGCGTAGTCATTGCCGACCAGCAGGTGCGAATCGCCACGCACGGCGATGCCGAGTTGCAACGCTTTTTCCAGATAGCGCCCCGCTTCTTTGAGTTTCGCCGGCGGCGTGCGCAACAGCGACCCCAGGTTGGCGTAGGTGTCGATCAGGTTCGGATGGTTACCGCGGTTGAGCGTGTTCTCGTACAGGTCGATGGCGTTGAGGTACGCCTTGATCGCACTGCTGCGTTTTTTCTGCGCCTCCAGCACCAGGCCGAAGTTGGCGAGGTGGGTCGCATACTTGGGATGTTTGCGCGTGCCGAGTTGTTTCTGGTCCAGCTCCAGCAATGTTTCATAGGTCTGGGCCGCGGCGTCGACCTGACCGCGTGCGCATTGAGCGCGACCGAGCAGATCCATGAGTCGCGTCGAGTTCGGATCGCTCTCGTAGAGATCGAGATTGCGCAGGATGGTCAGCCCGGTCTCCGCCGACGTAATCGCGTCGGTGAACAAGCCTTGCAGGAGTTGTGCGAGTCCGAGTTCCAGCAGGCTCGGCGCCACTGGATAGCCCTTGTCGCCGAACACGCGTCGATTGATTCGCAGTGCGTCGTTCGCCGATTCGGTGGCGCCTGCGTAGTCGCCACGCTCGCGTTGCACGCGTGAGTAACTGTTCAGGCTCAGCGCCGTCGCGGGATGATCGTTACCGTAGAACTTGCGTCGAATTTTCAGCGCCAGCTCGATGAGCACGCTGCCTTCATCGAGCATGCCGCGATTCAGCAGCGAAATGCCCAGCGCGTCGAGCAGCGCCGCGGCCTGTTCAGGCTGATCGCCCAGATCGAGATAAGAATTCTGCGGCTGGCCCGAGCCAGCACGGCCTTTGACGGCTTTGCCGCGCCCTTTATTACCAGTTCGGGGTTGCGAGCGGGCAACCACCACCCGGCCGATCTCAGGAATGCCCGCGGTCGCCTTCGGTTGATTCTTACTCTTGGCGCCGCCGCCGAAGAGGGAGCGCAGCAGTTGTGAATTCGCAAGCTCGTCGTCCGCGATGAGAATCCGCATGACAGCCTCTGTTTTATTGCAGTGGAGAGTTCGACGGAGCAGTGGTGCCTCGGCACAGGCGGCGCATACTGCAGCCGGCCCGCGATGTCTGCAAGTGCACCAATGAACTAGCGATCAGCCGATCGACGCGAAATATTTCTCGGCCGCGGCGGGTTCGCCCTTCGCTCGATACATTTCTTCGATCCAGCCGCGCAGCTCTTTCGCCAGCTCGCGATCGATGGTGCGGCTGGATTTGTTCAGTATTGGATAGGCTTTGAGCAGCGCTGGCTCGGCCTCGGCGTAATTCCCTTGCAGTGCCTGCGAACGGGCCAGCGCCGCGATCGCATTCGCATAGCCGGAACTGTTTTCGCCGTATTCGACGCGCCAGGCTTCGACCGCTTCGGTGAGCAAACGCTGCGCGTCTTTCGGCCGGTGCAGCAACAGTTGAGTTCTCCCCAGGATCGTCAGCGTCGTGGCAATGAAGCCGTGCGTCGGCGGCAGGCGCTCACGATAGATGCTCAGCGCCTGATTGAAATATTCCTCCGCCCGCGCGTACTCGCGCTGGCGATAGGCCAATCTGCCGAGATTTTCCAGGTCGTTGCCGACGTAGCTGTGCGTCGGTCCGCGCACGCGGCGGTTGGTCTCCAGCACCTGCGTGAACACTTTTTGAGCTTCATCGAGGCGCTCGGTTTCCATCAGGAAGGTGCCCATGGAGCTGAGCGTGTCGATGGTCTCGGGATGTTCCGGGCCGAGCACCCGCTGATTCAGCGCGACTGCGCGGCGAAACAACTCTTCTGCCTTGGCCGTCTCGCCCAGGTCCTGGGTCACTGTCGCCAGCCGCGCCAGATGACGAATGTATTGCGGATGTTCCTCGCTGCGCGTGCGGCGATCTATTTCCAGCGCCTCGGTGAGATATTTTTTCGCGACCAGGTTGTCATTGCGCTGCCATGCGATGTGCGCCAGGTTGTCCAGCGGAATGGTCACGGCTTCGTCATGTGGACCGAGGTGCGCGCGTCGGATGTCCAGGCACGATTGGAATAACTTCTCCGCCGCCGCGAATTCACCTCGGTTCTTCTTGATGACGCCGAGCCGGCATTGGCTGCCCGCGGTCTCCAGGCTCGTGTCGCCGGTGTGGCGGCGATCGATGGCGAGACCTTCCATCGCCATGCGCTCGGCGCCGGCGAGATCGCCCTTTTGTTCGTACACGCGATTGAGGCTGTAGAGACTGCGCGCGACCGACGCGCCTTCCTTACCGAACAATCGCTGGCGTAGCGACAGTCCTTGTTCGATCAGCGGCTGCGCCTGCTCGGGCAGGCCGAGACCGAGATAGGCGCTGCCGATCGTGTCGAGCACGGCTGCTTTGGTCGCGGGCTGAGCGCTCAGCTCGCGAGTGATGCGCGAGGCGCCGTTGTCTAGGATCTGGCGCGCAGTGATGGAGTTGCCACCATGCGCGAACGGATCGACGACTTTGAACGATTCGATCAAGAACGACGACACCGCTTCGGCACGCTCGCGCTCGGATTCGGCCACGTGCCGCTGCGCTTCGGCGAGATCGCGTTGTTTCTCGATGCGCAGTGATTGTATGTAGACGGTGACGGTAAACCCCACCAGCATTGCCACCAGCGCGGCCGACAGGCCCACGCCGAGCTTGTGACGACGGACGAATTTGTCGGTGCGGTAACGCCACGAATCGGCGCGCGCCTGCACCGGCAGGCCGTTCAGATATTTCTCGACGTCGCTGGCCAGTTGCGCGGCCGAGGAATAGCGGCGGTCCGGCTCCTTGCGCATCGCCATCATGACGATGTTTTCCAGGTCGCCGTTGAGCTCCCGGCGCAGCTTCGCGACGCTGAGCGAGCGTTGAGCCGCGACCTCGACGATGCCGCTGTTGTTTTGTCGTTCGGCCGACGCGACCACCGTGCTCAAGGTCGGTGGCAGGTCTTCGCAGATTGCGCGTTCCAATTCTGCGAGCCGCCGGCCGTGCAGCGCGAACGGCTTGTAACCGCACAACAGCTCATACATCAGCACGCCCAGCACATACACATCGCTGGCGGTGGAAATGATGTCGCCGCGCACTTGCTCGGGACTGGCGTGATCCGGCGTCATCACGCGCACGTCTTCCTGCGTGACCGCCATGGTGTGCATGAGGGCGCGCTCCTCGCGCCTCGTGGCCCGGCCGCAGGCCCGCAGCGTGCGCACGCCGTCGGGCGTGACCACGATGTCCGACGGCGTCAGGACGCGCGGACCGATCAGGCCCTGGTGGGCGCGATGCACCGCGCTGCA
>JBEVKA010000431.1:0-10746 GCA_040509855.1 Steroidobacter sp. | reverse complement strand
GTGCGCGGCCACTGCCCCCTCCGCATTTCCGCCCGCGTCGTGCACTCGACCCAAATAATGATGTGTGGGCGCGAGATCGGGTGCGATGGCAACCGAAGATTCCAGCAACTGCCGCGCCTGAGCCAGCTGCCCGCGACGTAGGGCAATCAATGCCAGCACATTGATCGACTCGACATCGCGCGGCTGCCGTTGCAACGATGCGCCGGCCGCACGTTCCGCTTCGTCGAAGCGGCCTTGCTGAAACAGAGCTTGTGCGTTCGACGAGCTCATTCCGCGCTACTATAACTACCATGAGCCACGCAGACCTGCGCCGCTATATTCGTACTTACGATCATGACCTGGACGCCAAGCTGTGCCAGCAAATGATTGCGTCGTTCGCCGGGCTGGAGCGCTTTCACCGAGCCAACGGTCGAGGCGTGCGCAGCGGGCTGGAGGAGTCCGCGTGGACGGAGCTGAATGTTTCGCGGCTCTCGGACGCAGCCTTCCAGGGAATGTTTCGCAAACTGATCGACCGCGCCCTGGAGCGATATAACCGCGACGTTGAGCTGGCGATTCCGATCCCGAACTCGCCGACCACGTCGGACCTGACGCTCAAACGCTACCGGCCTGGGCAACAGGAACGGTTTCAGCTGCACTTCGACGCCATTCATCATGTCGCGAATCGCTACCTGGTGATGCTGTGGTACTTGAACGATGTCGAGCAGGGCGGCGAGACGCGCTTCCCACAACTGGACGTCACGATCGAGGCCCGTACCGGCCGCCTGCTGATGTTTCCTCCGTATTGGATGTACCAGCACGAAGGGCTGCCACCGATATCGGGCGACAAGTACATCGTGTCGACGTATTTTCTGTTCATGGATCCGCGTAACCCCAACGCTGCAGGTACGGCTGCACCTCGGGAATGATGGGCGCGAGATAGCGCTCATACGAGCGCCAACGACCGACCGCCTTTTGATTCACCGGCTGCACAACCTGCGAATAACTCGGCGTGCTGATGAATCCCTTGGCGCGCGCATGTTCGGCTGGAGCCAGCATCGCGTCGTGCCACGGCAACTGCAGGAAGTCCGCGATATCGCGGACACCGCGCTCGAAATCGGCAACGAATGTTTCATAGCGCACCTCGAACACGTGCGGCTCGATCATCGCCGCCTGGCTGTACCAGAAGTCGAACGAACGTCGATAGCCGCTGGCCAGCGACTGCAAGGTGGCGCACAACATCACGAAATGCGGCGCGCGAAAGTGTTGCATGAAGCAGCTCAGGATCACGTCGCACGGGTGCCGAATCGCGAGAATGATGGGAGCGTTGGGAAACAGCCGCTTGATGGCCGGCAAGCGCAGCAGGTTGAGCGGATTCTTGTCCACCAGCCGCTGACCAGACTCCAAACGCACCTTCGTCGACGCACGCTCGAAGTAACGTGCGCGTATGTTCTGCAACTGTTCCGGCGAGAGCTTCGCGAGTTGCTCCGGATAGCGCAGGCCCGTCGCAACCATGTCGTCGAGCGCGTTCTGTACGACCGGCTGCTCATCCATCGAACGCAGCGATGGATGCGCATCCAATGTTTGTTCGAGCAAGGTCGTGCCCGAGCGCGGGAAGGCGACGACGAAAATCGGACTGTCCTGCATCGAGGGCGAATCGGCAGGATCCCATTGGGCGACATCCTGGGGATCGCAGCCCCACTTGGTGATCTCCCAAGTAGGCGTGCCGCGAGCGACAGCCAGCGGCGCGGTCAATTTCAAATGCGCGACTTGGGCTTCGTGCGCCTCCACCATCGCCGCGAACGCTTCATCATGACGTTTGAGCGCATCCAACGAGCGCACCAAAGGAAACAGCGCGAAGTGTCGGTCTTGAAACTGGCTGGTGCCCTGTAATGTTTGTTCGAACAGCTCGCGGGCGAGTTCATGATTGCCGGCGCGCTGTGCCAGTTGGGCGCGCATCACCAGCAAATCCGTTCCCAACGAGGCCGCCTGCGGATCGGCGGTGAGCCGATCGATCAAACGCTGGGCATCGGCGATGCGGTTGGTGCGCTCCATGATCTGCGCCAGTGTCAGCGTGGCGCGAGCATCGAGTTGCACGGTTTGCAGCTGAGTGACGACGCGTTCGGCGAGCTGCGTTTCGCCGAGGTTCATGATGCGATGACCCGCTTCGGCGAGCTGATCCGGCGTGAGCCCGGAAAAATCGGTCCATCCTCGCAGCGCGGCTGCGGCCTCCTCCATCTGCATGGATTCGTAACACGCCTTGATGTACTCCGAGCGCATCAACGCGTTGGCAGGCGCGAGTTCGACAGCGCGCTTGAGAACAGCGCGCGCGGACTCGTAGTCGCGACGGTCCAGATGCGTCAGTCCAACGTTGAAATAAAACTCAGGGCTGGCGCAGCCCAACTCGGCGGCGTGTGTGTAGGCCTGTAATGCCCGATCATATTGGCCGAGACCGCGACGGGTCGTGCCGAGATTCATCCAATAGCTCGCGTTGCCCGGCTGTTGTTCGACGAGCTTCGCGAAAACTGTTTCGGCCTCGGCGTGTCGCTCCAGTGCATGCAGCACCGCGCCCCAGAGATTCAGGACGGGTTCCTTCCCCGGCGCGGCGCTGGCGAGACGTCGACACACCGGCTCCGCCTGCTCGAAACGATTGGCGTTGAACAGCGCGACCGCCTCCTGCAGCCACGCTTGCAACGTGGCTGCAGGAACGGTGTTACGAACTGATGGCTCGCTCATGGCGACCGGGTACATCCGTGTACCCTGCTTCGCGCCACTGCCTCAGAACTTCTGCGTCAGGCCCACGTACCAGCGACGGCCCAGCAGGTCATACGTGGACACGTCGGTATTCGCATTGACGACATTGTTTTGATACAGCAGCGGTGGCTGCTTGTCGCCGAGGTTCATGCCGCCCACCTGCACCTTGGTGTTGCTGGGGAACATGTAACCCACGCTGGCATCGAAGTAGGTCATCGAGCCGATCTGCAGCGCCGGTGCATTTTCGATCAGGCCGTCCGGATCGTTGACCTGCAGGCTGTGGATGTAACGCACCGACAGCAGGCCGTCGAAGCCGCCCATGGCCCAACCGATGCCCAACAGGCCACGCCACTTGGCGTAGTTGCCGAACTGACGATCGAACGTGCCGGCGATCTCGATCGGCGCCGCGCCCGGCGAGGGCGTGCTCTCGTAGCTCAGGATGCGAGTCATATCCAGCGAGAAGTTGAACGTGCCCGCCGCTGTATCACGCAGCGCGTACTTCACGCCGATGTCCACGCCATCGGTATCGAGCTTACCGAGATTCACGATCGGCTCTTGGAACACCTGGATCTCGCCTTCGACAGCGGTGCCCGAGGGGTAACGAATCGCCAGGTTGCAGAAGTCCGGATTCGCGGTCTGCACGCACTGACCGATCGCGAAGTTCGGATCCAGCTGCGTAATCAGGTCCTCGATCTGGTACGTCCAATAGTCGACCGTGAACGACAGCCCTTCGACGAAGTGCGGATCGTAGACGATGCCGGCGGTCATCACCTCGCCGGTCTCGGGCTTCAAGTTCGGGTTGCCGGTAATCAAGCCGGTGACCTGACTGTTCGGCTGCGAGAACTCGTCGTCCAGGGGCACGCCCACGCACGCCGCCGCGAGGTTTGGATTCGCCGCTACGCCGGCCGTCGTGAGGTTGGTGCACGGATCGGCGAACGTCGGAGAATCCTGCGTCGGCGCGAGCGACAGGTCGACGATGGTCGGCGCACGGAACACTTCAGCATAGGAAGCGCGCACCAGCAGGTCGTCGATCGGACGATATTCGACCTTGAACTGGGCATTGGTCGAATCGCCGATCGTTTCTTTAGAGTAGTCCGAGTAGCGCACACCGGCGGTGAAGTTCAACTGTTGCACGCCCGGCATGTCGGCCAGGATCGGCACGAAGAACTCGGTGTACAGCTCGCGCACGTTGTACTTGGCGTACGAGTCGCCGCTACATGTTTCCTGGGCCAGCAAGCACGAGAGGAACAACGGCGGCTCGCCGCGAGTCAGCGCGTCCGCATTGAATTCGCCTTCCTGCTCGCGATATTCGGCGCCCACGGCCATCAGCACCGCGCCGGCGGGGAGATCGAACAACTCACCATTGGTGTTCAAGCTATAGCCCGAGCTGCTGTAGGTGTACTCGTTGCGATAGTTGGTCGAGATGTCCTGCAAGGCTGCGATCTGCGCCGGATCCGTGACGTTGAAAATATTGATCGGCGTGCAGCCGGCAATGATGTTGCCAGCCCTGCCGCAGGCCAGCTGGCCGGTAGCCGGATCGATCGTGGTCGGCCCGAGCGCGTTCTGAAGCTGCGGCTTCAGCAGATAACCAGTGATGTTCTGCCGCTGGTTCTTGCGTCCCAGCGATGCGTTGGCATCCCATTTCCACGATGTCGTGCCGATGTCCCCGCGCAGACCCGCGTTCGCGAGGATGTCTTCGGTGTCGACGCTGCTGGTGCGATTGCCCAGCGCCTCCAGTCTCGTTCGAAACGCGGGGCCGCCTTCCAGCACGCCGCCGAAGTCGACGCCGAATGGGTTGTAAGCGTTGTCCGCCGAGATGATGACGTCGTCGGCATTGGCGTCGAAGGGCAGCGATGCCAGCTGGAAGCCGGAGCGCGTGCGGTTGTAGAGCAGCTCACCATACGCTTCCATGCCTTCGCCGATCTCGTAATTCAACAACGTGAACACGCTGCTGCGTTCCTGCGGCGTAATCAGCAAATTGAACGGCTGATAGTTGTAAGCGTCCGCACCGCTGCTGAAGCAGTGATAGTTCGCGACGTTAGGCGCGCCGCCACTGGTGCCGTCATTGCGAGTGACGATGCCGCACTCTTCGCCATCCTCATCGAGGAACCGACTGCTGAAGGCCGACGTGTCGACCTGGATGAAGCCATTGGGCGTGCGACTCGATCCCGCCGGGCTCACCACGCCGTCATACAAATACAGCGCATTCCTGGAGAAGTCTCGATCGTCGGCCGAGACCGCGTCTTGTTTGTTGTAACGAGCGCCGAACAGCACGCTGAGCTTGTCACCAGTGGTGCCGACTGTGAGGCTCGCGGTCTGCGACTCGCCGTCGCTCTCGCCCGTCTGGCCAAACTCGACACTGACGTCGGCGCCGTCCCAGTTTTTCTTGGTGATGAAGTTCACCACGCCAGCGATCGCATCGGAGCCGTACACGGCGCCTGCGCCTTCCTTCAACACTTCGACACGCTCGATCATGTTGATCGGGATCATGTTGATGTCGACGGCCGAGGAAGTCGTGTTGCCGAGGATGTTGAGACGACGACCGTTCAACAACACCAGCGTGCGTTGAGCACCCAGGCCGCGCAGCTCGACGTTGGATTCGCCGGTGCCGCCGCCGTTATTCACTTGCGGGTTGGTCGCGGCGCCGGAGATCGCCGGCACTCGCATCATCAGGTCGCCCATGGTCTTGACGCCGGAATTGGCGATCGTGCTGGCGTCCATCACGAACACGGGGCTGGCCGTCTCTTCATCGACGCGGCGAATGCGCGAGCCGGTAATCACCACCTCTTCGATCGGCCGGGCGGCGGAATCGGTCTCTTGCTGGGCGAAGGCGGGAACGGCCGGCACGGACAGCGCCGCGCTGGCCAGCAGCACGCAATGAATCGCATGCCGCAGCGAGTTGTTACTAGAGCTCATCTGCTCCTCCTGCTTGTTGGGTCGATTGCGGGCACCCGTCTGCCGCGAGTGCACTACGTGTGATCGGCGCGCAACAACTGAACTCATGACAGTGGCAGCGCTGGCTCCGAAGGTGCCCGAGCATACGTCTGTTGCTTTCTCATCAACAAGCGCCTCTGGCGCCACAGCAAGCAAATCAACACTTGTAAATCACATACTTAAACACTGTTTAGTGAGCACGAATTGCTCAGGCATGAACTCATGGTTGCTCGATTGATACATTCCAAAGCGACCAATGCGCTGCCATAAATTGCTAAAGTCATTTGTATCTTTTCCAACACGAATAGCTTTTCGAGGGCGCGGGCGGGCCTCGGCAGGTCGATAGGCATATAGAAATTCGGGAGTTAGCTGCGCTGCGCGCAGACCTGAAAGGTCAGCGAAGAAGTCGGCTGGAGGGAGCATCGCGTCGACGTCTGCGCACGTTTCGACGCCGACTCAGCAGGATCAGATGAAGCAATCGCCGCCTCGTTTCGCAGCACATTTCGCTGTCGGACGCATTGCTAAAAAAGCCTGTCCGATCGTGTTGGCGCGCTCGTATGAAGCTGTGTGCGGGGTCAGTTCTTGCGATTCATCCGCGATTCGCGCACGGTGCGCGCTCTCGAGGCCACACCGACGTCATCATGGTTCGCGCATTCATCCTGGGTTTGTCGCTCGCGCTATTCAGCTCCACTGTCCTGGCACAAACACCACTGCCGCCAGAATTCGCCGCGTGCTCACGCATTCAGAAGAATGGTGAACGGCTCGCGTGCTACGACCGCGCCGTGTCCTATCTGAGCCAACCGGGTGAACGGCAGTCCGCCGCGCCAACGCCGGAAACCAGCTTCGGGCTGCAGGCCGAGGCACCCAAGGCTCCCGCTGCCGAAACGCCGGAGGGTGACGCCAAGGCCGAGAATGTTTCGTCGGTCACGGCGCATGTCGCGGAAGTCAGCACCGACCGAGAAGGCAAGCGAGCCATTACGCTGGACAATGGCCATACCTGGCGCGAGCTGGCCAAATCGACCTCCGGGCTGCTCAAAGTGGGTGACGAAATCACCGTCAAACGGGCGGCATTTGGCAGCTTCATGATGTCCATTCCCAATGGTCCGCCCTTACGGGTACGCCGCGTCAAATAGTCTTGGCCAGACTGAGCGGTCCCGTCTTGAGAAAAGCCCGGCTGGCGGCTAAGTTGCATGCAGCGGGTTGCGAACAATCATTATCTTTAGGGAGCGAATTTCGATGCGAGCTGTAACCACTTGGATGGGGCTTGTCGCGACGGTCTTGGTGGCCGGTTGCGCGTCCGAGCCAGCGAAGAACTCCACCCCTGCGGTCGCACCAGCCACGGCTGCCGCCGCCGCTGAGCCCGCCTCGATCAGCAAGTCGGATGTCGGTCAGCCGACCAGCACCCAGGCCGCGCTGGCGGACAAGGCCGTCGACGATAACGAAGTCGTCTGCCGCAACGAGAAGCCACTGGGTACGCGCATTGGTAAGCGCGTCTGCAAAACTCGGGCGCAGATCAAGCTCGAGGAACAGTCAGCGCGGGAGATGATGAAGAACCGCGACAACAAGAGCCACGGCGTGGTCGACGCGGCCACGACGGGCACCAGCGGCGGTTGAGTGAGGTCAGAGTAGTTGGGTGGCGCTCGTCTGGAGCGCCACCAGCTGCGTCAGCAGCCCTTGCCGGTATTCGTGCACGGATGCGTGGTCACGCTCGGCAAATCATAGAGACCATTGCTGTCCGTGCTGATGACCATGTCCGCGCTGATGGGTCGGCCATGACCATCGGTCGGGCGCGCGATCCGGGAGCTGCTGGTCTTGTATTTCATCCAGGCAGGCGTGCGGTCCTGTCTGTCATCCTTGGTCTGCATCGCAGCCTTGGCTTGCTGCGTAGTCGTTGGCGCTTTCTGGACAGGCTCGGGCGGGGCGCTCGCACAGCCCGTCAATACAGCCGCCGACAGCACCATGGCACCCATGACACGCACGACATTGAGCCTGGCCATAACCCACTCCCCATGCGAATTGCCGTAGCAATATAGCCCACAATTCCCAGCCGCGATATGTGACCCGACACGCAAATCGACTCCTCTGGACGCGCCCGGAGCACGTTCAGCCGATTCGCATCATCAAGCGCTCCAGGATTCGATGCCACCGCCAAAAGTATCGATTGCAGCCAGCAGAGCCGCGACCTGAGCACGCTCCTCGACGGTCAATTCGGGTCGCCAGATATCGAAGATCAGCACCACTCTGGAGCGGTCACTGCCATTGTTTGCTTCATGTTCGATCGTGTCATCGAACACCCATGCCTCACCCGCACGCCATTCGCGCTGCTCATTACCCACGCGTAAATGACAGTTGGGCGGCACGATCAGCGGCAAGTGACAAATCAGGCGCGTATTCAAAAAACCCGTATGCGGCGGGATATGGGCGCCGGGCGCGAGCCGTGAGAACAGGATCGAAGGTGTCCGACCCGGAATACGAGATAACGGGATCTGCGCGAGTGCTTCCAAGGTGCGCGGACAACGTTCTGCGTTTCCTGGCACCGGCGCTCCGTCCTGCCATAGGAAAAATGCGCTCCAGGCGTCGTTGTTCAACAACGGATGATCGTTGCGAGTCGGCATATCGGTTCGTCCGCGGATGTATGGGACGAATCCCTCTCCCAACAACTGCCCCAGCTCTCCGAGAATGACCGGTGTCGCGGCTTCGAGATCCACCAGCCACGGAAAAGTCTCGCGTGGAAAGAATTGAATGTTCGCCAGCTCGGGAAAGAAATAAGCGCGCGGCTCCTGCACGTAGCGTTGTTTCTTGCCCATCAGAATCTCGACCGATTGGGCGAAACGCGAGCTGCTACCTTCGCCGGTCGCGCGACTGCCGAGCTGTGCGCGCACGTGAGCTTCGAGCTGCGAGTTGATTCGTTGATACATCGCCTCGGCATGCTTGGCGATCGGCACCAGCCCCGGAGGCAATGACCGGGCCTGAGCCGCTGCGCTCACCGCCGCCGCGTAAAACGCAGTGGCCGATCGCGCCTGCCCGGTGTTGACGAGATGATCGCCCTTCATCACCAGCGCACGTATGTTGTGCGGATCGAGCGCCAAAGCGCGCTCCAGGGCCGGCAGCATCGCGACCTGATCGCCGAGTGCATTACAAGCTAGCGCCAGGGCCAGCCAAACGCCTGCATTCGCCTGCCCCGTCGCGACGATCTGTTCGAAATGTTTGCGAGCAGTTCGCGCATCGCCGACCTGCAAGGCGGCGGTGCCGGCTTCGGCCAACCTGCGTATTTCATCCGGCGACATGAGTATTACCGGGGTTAGTTGAATTCGCGCACGGCCGCGGTCATGGCGCGAGCCATCTCGCGTTCCGCCAGCGTCAGCAGTGGATTCCACACATCGAAGATCAGCACGACTCGCAGCTCATCGCTGCCGTTGAAAGCTTCGTGCTCGATCGTGTCATCGAACACCATGACTTCACCAACATTCCATTCGCGCTTCTCATAACCCACGCGCAGCCAGCAACCAGGCGGGACGATGAGCGGCAAGTGCGCAACCAGTCGCGCGTTGGTTTCGCCATGATGAGGTGGGATGTGCGCCTTCGGCGCCAGCGCGGAGAACATGGCGTTCGGACACAGGCCCACGATATCGGCGCTTGGAATGCTCGCCAGCGCCTGGGCCGTCACCGGGCAACGTTGCAGGTTCTCCTCGACCGGCACGCCGCCGCGCCATAAGTGAAAGGCACTCCACTTCATGGAGTGATTCAACTCGCGCCATTGATTCACCGGATCGCCGGGACGGTAGGCGATGTAGGGGCTGAACTGGTCCCGCTGCGATTGCAGCGCCGCCAGCAGCTCGGCGCGAATCTCATCCGTTTTCGATTCCAGCAGGTGCAGCCAGGGAAACTGCTCGCGCTCGTAAAAAGGAATCGCCGGCAGGCGCGGAATCGGCAGCTGGTTGCTCTCCGACAAGAAAGGTTTGGAGCGGCCCGCGACGATGGCCGTCGCCTCTTCCCAGCGCCGGGCGGCGATCGGATCGAGCGCCGCGCGCGCTTCGGTCAATCGAGCATTCAAATGCGCTTCGAGCGTCGAAGAGTAATGTGCGACGACTTCGCGTGCATGAAGCAACTGCTCGCGCAGCATCGCGGGCCATTGATTCTCGACCGGCGCGACTTTCAAAACATTTCGATACATCGACGCCGCACTGGCGCGGGTGCTGAAACGTTCCAGCCAGCTCGCTCGCGCCAGCATGCCGGGCAGGAAATAAGCATCGAGCGTCAGCACGGCATCGATCGCTTCGCGCTCGGCGTCGCGGTCACCGCGCTGGCGTTGCAAGTTGACCAGCGTCATCAGAATCACTGGATCGGCGGGAGCAACTACTCGCGCCGCGCGCAGGAGTTCATCAGCGCCATCGAGATCGCCACGCTGGAACGCGTGGACACCCAGACTGAACAGCGCCCTGGGATTGTTCGGTTCGAGCTTGCGAACTTCCAGCCACACACGCTCGGCCTCGTGCCAGCGGCCGGCATTGGCCAGTTGCCCCGCGTTGCGTACCAGTTCTTCGACGGTGGACATGTTTTGGAGCGTAGCTGGAGCCAATGTCGGGCGCAAAAAAAAACGGCGGACCGAAGTCCGCCGTTCAATGTGATTTCGACGAGAGCCGGCAGCGTGCGTGGCTGCCGGCTTATGACGTCGTTATCAGAAGCTGACGCGCAAGCCGACCGAGAACTGCCGACCCAGAGCATCATAGAGCTGCGGGAAGGTGTTACCCGAGTTGGAGCTCGTATCGGCGGCTTCGTTGCCCACCACCGGCGGATCCTTCTCGAACAGGTTGCTCACACCGAAGCTGACCGAAGCCTGCTCCATGAACTGCCAGCTGCCGTACAGATCGAAGTAGTTGTACGAGTCGATGCTCTTGAAGGTCGAGAAGATACAACCCGCATCCTGGCCAGCGGCGCAAACCGGCAGCGCGCTCGTGATGCCACTCAGATGACGCCACAGCAAGGAGACCGTGAAGTCCTCGTAGTTCCAGGTCGTACGCTGCAACCAACGGGTCTCGGGCAGCGGGCCGCCCTGAGGACCATTGCCGCAGTTGGTGCCGA
>JBEVKA010000430.1:0-3872 GCA_040509855.1 Steroidobacter sp. | reverse complement strand
TCTTTCGCCGTTTACAAGAAAAGAATCACCGGACTGATCGGTCCGCAAACGGACATCGCAGTGCTGTGCCCGGCGGACGCCACTGCCCTGGGACTGGGGCGTCTCACGGTCAACGGCACGACTTGTCTTTCGGACATTCTCATCAACGGCAATCCCGCGGTCATCACGGCCACCGGCACGGTGAATCAGGATCGCCCGGTCGACGTCACCGGCCTGGAGTTCTCGATCCTGCAGAATCTGGATTTCCTGCCGGCGCCGTGGAGCAACTTCGGCGGCTCGCTCAACTTTTCGCTCGCCGATATCGATGGCACCACGGGGGCGGGCACGGAAGCAACGTTGCCCGGTGTGTCGAAACGCGCCGGCAACTTCATCGCTTATTATGAAACGGACAAGTATGGTCTGCGCCTGGTCTATAACTACCGGGACGACTACGATCTCGCGGCCGGCGGCACCTTCTCCGGCGCCGCCCGATCGGTCAAGGCTCGCGGGCAGTTCGACCTGTCGGCGTCATATGCTTTCACGCCGCACGTGTCGGTTGCGTTCGATGCATTCAATCTCACCGAGGAGCTGCGCGTCGAGTATCAGTCGGTCGAATCCATTCCACGCCGCGCGGACTTCGACGGACGCACGTTTCAACTGAGCCTGCGGGCGGATTTTTGAGCGAGGCCTAGCCTCCCGCCGGCGCTATATCCTCTTCCGCTCGCTTCTTGCCGCTGGCGAGCGTGTTGCGCATCCACTGCGCAAACTCCCCCTCTAGAAAACTCTCGCGGAACCGGGCATCGCTATACCCACCGAGGTATTCCGGATATTTCTGGCGGTCGGGCTGAAAAGAGTACGTCCAGCGCACATGAGTGCGCATGTCGCTGACAGTGGTGCGAACGAACTCGCCGACGGCATAACGAATGGGCGGGAATTTCGGGCTGGTGTATTTCCAGACCACGTACCGGAAGTGATGCCTGCCGGGCCGATCTTCGATCAGCAACACTTGTTCGACCACGGTCGAGCCATCCGTGAGACAAACGAGGCGACGCGTGCCGGCCTGGAACGGGCCCTGAGTCAATCGCTGAGTGCCCACGACGCCGGGCAGACCACTGGTTCGATCGATCGTTTGTTCGAGGCGCGCTCTGGAGCCCTGAGCGAGTAGTGCCGCAAGCGGGCGCTCGATCGTGACTTCTTCGACGTGCGAAAGGAGCTGTTCGATAGGTGCAATCTCCGGATGCGGCGTGTCCACGAATCCCGCAGGAGGCGTACACGTCTGAGCCGACGCGCCTGATGTTTCGATCGCACCGATTGCGACAATCAAGATGATGCCGAAAGACTTTCGTTGCATGCTTCCTCCCAAGTGAGGCTGATGCTATTGAGCGTCCAGTGAAGACTGTTAGCGAAATCGCGTCAGTGCGCAAAAACGCGACTGGGCGCGCGTTAAAGGCAGTTGGGCGCATGGATTGCAGCCGCGATGCGCTCCTGCGAGTTTGTGATTGAGCGTTACTTGCTGCATTGTTCGTCTGGCCTATGGCTGATTTCTTTCCAATCGCGCAACTCGTGGGCTGCGGCATCGGCGCCATTCTGTCGTCGTTCCTGGCGATCCTGGCCTGGCGATCGCAGGAGAAGCGGCGAGGGCGGCGGATTCTGTATGCAGCTTGTGTGCTCGTCTTCTACTTCGGTGGCGCGATGCATGGCGCGCTCTCTCTCACGGGGAGCGTCGGAACGTGGGTCGATATGACCGGAACGTTGCGACTTGCCGCCGCCGCGCTGTTGCCAACGAGCGCGATTGGCATGTGGCTCGATGACGATGGCGTCTCGGCTCGAAGTCGGCATCTCGGCCAATGGCTGTTCCGTTTCTCGATCGTCAGCGCTGTGCTGATTTTTACTGCCGGCCTCACCTTGGTGTGGGTCCTGCCGAGCTTGCGCGCCGATACCATCCACCTCGTCCACAAGGCAGTTTCTTACAACGGCTTTTTGCTGATCGCGGCCGGCGTATGGCTGCTGGTGCGACATCAGGGCCAGGGGCGATTTCAACAGTTCGCGATGGGGGCCATCGTGGCTGGTTTGGTGATCGGCACCACCAGCCTCGTGGCGCGTGATCTCCTCACTCTGCCGCAGCCTGTCCGCACGCTGCTGCTGCTCGCGAAGGAACAAGGCGTGACTCTGATCCTGATCGGCTCGCTGTTCTACTTCGCGCGTTTTCGCGCGGTGGACATCTTCTTGAAACTGAGTTTGCGCTTGTTCGTAGGCGCGACACTCGCGCTGGTTGCAGCCAGCCTTGCACTGGGGCCCATCCAGGAAATGGCAGGTCGTAGCACAGCTCCGCTCACATTTGAGGTTGTCGCACTCACGGTTCTCATCGGGCTCGTGGTGTTGCTAGTGCAGCGGTTATCGAGAACCACAGATGCTTGCGTCGAACGTTACATCTTCGGCAAACCTGACTATCGGCAGGCGGCCGAAGAATTACAGGAGCGGCTGGCACCGCTGGAGTCTGTCGCGGCGGTGATTGCTGTGACCGAGGAGTTCGTCGGTCGCACCCTTGGAGTATTGAGCGTGCGCGTTCTGCCGAGCGACGAACCTGCTGAAGGCGTCCGCGCTGAGGATGCAGCGCAGGTCCCGATCCTGGTCGGGAATCAGCGCCCATATCTGCTCAGGGTGAGTGCGCGATCCAAAGAGCATGTGGTGATGACGGTCGACGTCGAGTTCTTACGTGACGCGGCCACGATCGTCGGTCGAAGACTGGAGACATTGGCCCACGAAAGCGATCGCGTGGAACGCGCCCGCCATGAAGCGCAACTCGTCCATCAGGTCGTTTCGGCTGAGTTGCGCGCTTTGCGCTCGCAGCTCAGCCCGCACTTTCTGTTCAACGCGCTGAACACCATCGCCGCACTCATTCCGGAAGAGCCGGAGAAGGCGGAATTGATGGTGGTCCGGCTCGCCAAGGTGTTTCGTCACCTGCTGACGCATTCGGAGAAGTCATTCAGCTCCCTGCAGGAGGAAATCGATTTCCTGCGCACTTATCTGGACATCGAGAAAGTGCGCTTCGGCGAGCGTTTGACGGTTGAATTCGATATCAGCGAGACAGTCGGCGCGGCGACCGTCCCATCGCTGATTCTTCAGCCACTGGTGGAGAATGCGCTGAAACACGGGTTGGCAACCAAGCGCGGTGACAACCAGCTCATCATTCGCGCCGATCGAATCGCCGATGAGCTTTCACTCTCGGTGGAGGACAATGGCGTCGGCCTCTCCAAGGCGATCGATTCGCAGCGGCCGTATGGCGCGAGCGGCGTCGGTCTGCGCAACATCCGTCAAAGACTACGAACGATCTACGGATCTCGCGCTAGCTTAGTGCTGGAGAACGTCGCGCAGGGTGGCAGCCGCGCTTTGGTCATCATTCCAGTCACCGATACCGTATGACGAGCCACATGCGTAGTTTGTTGGTTGATGACGAACCGAGCGCGCGCTCGCGTCTGCGCCGTCTGCTGAGCACTCAGACGCATGTGGAAATCACCGGCGAGGCGACCGATGGAGTGGAAGCTGTCAACGAGATCGAGCGCCTTCGGCCGGACCTGGTGTTCCTGGACGTGCAGATGCCCGGCTTGGACGGCTTCGATGTACTGCGCGCACTTCCCGCCGAGTCGACACTGCCGCTGATTATTTTCGTCACAGGTTTTCATGAATACGCGATCGAGGCGTTCGACGCCAATGCGGTTGCTTATCTCCTGAAGCCGGTGGAGGAGGAGCGCCTGCATGCGATGGTCGAACGCGCCTGGCGGATCCACAGCTTTATCGAACAGCGCGACGACGACAAGAGGGTCAAAGCGACACTGACTCGTGCCAGTCAGCAGCTGGAACACATCGTGGCGCGCAAGCTCGATCGACTGCTG
>JBEVKA010000429.1:0-3626 GCA_040509855.1 Steroidobacter sp. | reverse complement strand
TCAGGCAGGCTGAGCTCGAATTCCTCGAGATAGCGTTTGGTGACATTGGTGCGCAGGGCATTCGACAGACGCGATAGTCGAAACGTGAGGAAGTCCTCCACGTTCAAGTTCGAACCACTGCGTGAAATCGATGACCACGGCGACGATGTTTTGGATGACGACCGCTGGCGCGGCTTCTTCTGGGTTGCTTTCACTTACATGCCAACTCGGCTTCGGCCGATGAAACTAGGGAGAATACGGATTGTGCCGCAAGCAAACGCTCTTGGATAGAACTGCAGCATCGATGAATGTTCCAAATGTGGTTTCTGTGAATATGTTCCCTCGTACAAGAGGTGACATTCCAAGCTGAACGCGCTCGGAATGTTTGTGCGCGAGAATTTGCCGTGATTTCTGGATCCATGTTTCGACGCGCCGGCTCGCGTACGTGACAAATTTTGTCCACCCGACACAGGCGCCACTCTATCTAGCTGTTTGCACGCGCGAATTGAAGGTGACGTTTTACGCTTGCAAGCGCTCGCGAGGGCCAGTTCGAAAAAAATCAATGCGTCGATAAAGTCGGACTGTTATGGTCCGGCGCGCTTTGTGGAGCATCGATGCCACAACTAGAAGCACAAGCCCGAGTTCTCGAAGAGTGGTTCCGGTTGCCGGAGTCACGACGCATGCATGCCACCGATGCAGTCGCGTTCGCCTTTCGACTGTTGCAGGACCGACCAGAGATGGTCGCGCGTCTGCCCATTCACAACGACGCCGCCAATCACGACATCATTGTCGGCTGGTTGTTGCCGTATCTGACTAGGCACGCGAGCTTGAACCCTCGCGCAAGAAATATTTCAGGCGCCTTGTAGCGCCTGACTGATACCGCTCACCGTAGCCAGCAGCGCGGATAACAGCTCGCGATCCTCACGTTTGGCCGCGCGCCAGCGTCGTAACAGGTCCACTTGCACCAGATGCATGGGATCGATGTAAGGATTGCGCAGCAGGATGGACCGTTGCACCGTCGATGCGCCATCGAGCAGGTGGACGCAACAGCGAATGTTCAATACCTGCTGACGCGTCAGCTCATATTCGGCGCGCAAGGTCGGAATGAAACGGCGCAGTTTCTCGTCGACCAGCTGCTCATAAGCAGCGGCGATACCCAAATCGGCGCGCGCCAACGACAGCTCGATGTCATCGACAAGATTTGTGAAGAAGAACCAGTTCTCGTACATGTCGCGCAGCGCCGCCTCGCCGAGCGTGCGACTCGCGAGCGCCAGCGCGCTGCCGGCGCCGAACCAGCCCGGCATCATGTAACGACACTGCGACCACGCATGCCACCAGGGAATCGAACGCAGGGCCGCGATGCCGATGCGCTCGACGTTCGCCACCGGACGCGAACCGAGCTGCATGCGCTCGACTACGTCGATGGGCGTGATCTGACAAAAGAACTCGTGGAACTCGGGGTCGTCGAACACCATGCCGCGGTAAACGCGGGAACTCTCGTCGCTCAACAGGTCCATCGCCTCGCGCCAGCTCGGCTCGACGTGCTCCGGCGGCACTGCTCCGGCGCGCGACAAGGACAATGCGTTGAAGGCCTGCTCGAACACGCGTAGCGCGATCGGACGCAGACCATACTTTTCGTTGATGAGCTCGCCCTGCTCGGTGATGCGCAGGCGCCCGCGACGCGCGCCGTTCGGTCCGCTCCTCACCAACACTTCGGTGCGACCGCCGCCGCGATCGATGCCGTCGGCCTGACCGTGAAAAAGTGTCAAGTCGATGCCGGCGGCGTCCGCCACCGCAAACAAAGATTCCTGCGCCTGACGCAGCAACCACTGGGAGCGCACGATGCCGCTTTCCTTGTTGCTCGCCGAGTAACCGATCATCACGTATTGATGATTGGCGCGGCCCTGCAGGTGACGCTGATACACCGGCTCTTCGAACAACTGCTTCATCACTTCGCCACAGCGCTGCAGCGACTCGGCCGATTCGAACAGCGGCGCCACGTCGGCCGGCACGTCGCCGGAACGGCGATCGGCGGTGTCCGCCCAGCGCGCCAGCAACAGCACGGACAGGATGTCGTCGATGCCGCTCGCCGAGCTGACGACATACGGACCGATCGCATCCGATCCATAGCGATGCCGGCAATGCGCCAGCGCTTCGAACACCCACAGGCTGCGTTTGCCGCTCGCGTCCAGGACGTTGGTGGGACCTTCGTCGCGCTCCAGTGCTTCGCGCAGCCGCTGCGTGCGTTCTTCGCTGCTGCGGCCGACCCACTTTTCATCGTTGAAGCCCTGCCCGACGACGCCGCGATGAGCGGACGCGTTCTGGCGGATGTCCAACGTTGCCAGATGAAATCCGAAGGTTCGCACGCGACGGATCAGGCGTCGTACCTGGAACAAGCCCGCATGCTCACCCTTGTTGGCGCGCAGGCTGTCGGCGATCAGATTGAGATCGGTGAGGAAATCGTTCGCGGACTCGTAATGATTGGCGCGGCCTTCATAAGTGGCGCGCAAACGTTCCATCAGCTGCCCGAGGAACACTCGATACGGCATGCGATCGTGACGCGCCGGGGACAGCCCGCTCGATCGCAGCAGCAGGGAATATTGTTCGATCTTCGCCTGCAGCTCGGCGGCGATGCCGATACGCGAAGCGCTTTGTGACAACGCCTCGGCCAGGCCCTGGCATTCCAGGAAGTAGCTGTTGACGATGATCTGTTGCTGACGGGCGATGGTTTCCCGCAGCGTCTTGGCGTGCACGTCCGGGTTGCCGTCCATGTCGCCGCCAACCCAGGAGCCGAAGCGCAGGATCTCCGGCACCTCGCGCTCGCGCGCCTCCGGCCCGTATACCTGCTCCAGCGCCGCTTCGACTTCCTCGTAGAACGTCGGCACGATTTGAAACAACACTTCGGCGATGAAGAACAGCACGTGCTCGCGCTCATCGGCGACCGTCAGGCGCTCGCGCGAGTTGTCCGCCGTCTGCCAGCCCGAAGTGATCTCGGCGCGAATGCGTTCCCAGATGATCCGAGTCTCGGCCGCGGTGCGCGCCAATCCCAAACGGCCCAGCAGCAGCTGGGCGATCTTCTGTTGCTTGCGCAGGATGGTGCGGCGGGTGGATTCCATGGGATGCGCCGTGAACACCGGCTCGATCCACATCTGCAACAGCTGGCTGCGCACATCGTCGAGCGACAGCCCCTGCTCCTTGAGCTTATTGACGGCTTCGATCACGCCGCCGGGCTGGGTCTTGCCTTCATTGATGTATTGGCGACGGCGGCGGATGCGATGCACCTTCTCCGCCATGTTCACCATCTCGAACCAGGTGGAGAACGCCCGCACCAGGTCGCGGGCCTCGGCTGGCGGCACGTTTCGCGTGCGCTCGGACAGCAGGCGGGCGCCGTCCACATCGCCTTCGCGCCGCGCAATCGCGGCCTGGCGATCAGCTTCGACCATTTCGAACAGCGCGTCGCCGCCTTGCTCGCGAATGACTTCGCCGACCAGCGCGCCGAGCATGTGAACGTCTTCCCGCAGCTCGGCGTCTTTTTGCGGAAAGGAAATGTCGGAACGCGGCATGGGGGTTGGGAGTGTAGCAGAGTGCCCCACCCTCCCCGGCGACGGCCCGTGAGATCAGGCCACGCGGGCCGGGAAAGTCTTGAG
>JBEVKA010000428.1:0-6683 GCA_040509855.1 Steroidobacter sp. | reverse complement strand
TCCTGTTCCCAGTAACGCAGCACGTGCGGCTTCACGCCGCACAGCTCGCTCACTTCGCCAATGGTGAAGTAGCGTTTGCCGGGGATCGCCGGCAGCTCGCTGTTATTGCCTGCTTCCAGCATAGGCCTCGACTCGGGCTTTCAGTTTCTGGCCAGGGCGGAACGTCACGACGCGGCGGGCGCTGATGGGAATTTCCTCGCCGGTCTTGGGATTGCGGCCTGGCCGCTGGTTCTTGTCGCGCAGGTCGAAGTTACCGAAGCCGGACAGCTTGACCTGCTCGCCGGTCGACAGCGAGGCGCGCAGCTCTTCGAAAAACAGGTCGACCAGCTCGCGGGCTTCACGCTTGTTGAGACCCAGCTGATCGAACAAGGCTTCGGCGATCTCGGCTTTGGTCAGTGCCATTGGCTGTCGTCCGCTCATTTATCCCGGAGGGTGGCGTTGTGCTCACGGCCCAGTTGTGCGACGACCTGCGCCACGAGGGCGTCGGCTTCGTTGTCCGTGAGGGTGCGGGAAGTATCCTGCAATTGCAGTGCTAAGGCTATGCTTTTCTTGCCATTCTGCAGCTGTTGCCCACGGTAGACAGAGAGCACTGTCAGCTGTTTGAGCAAGCCCCCGGCGCTGGCCCGGGTGGTGCGCAGGAGCGCCTCCACCGGCAAGGCTTCGTCGACGATCGCCGCAATATCACGCCGGATGGCGGGGTATCGGGAGATCTCCTGGAATTCGGGCACACGCGCCGCCAAGCCGGCCAGCGTTTCCAGCTCGAATACGAACACCGGATATGTCAAATCCAGACGGCGAATGTGCTCCGGATGCACGGCGCCGAGCCAGCCTACGGGCCGCTCGCCGCGGTAGATTCTGGCCGACTGACCGGGATGGAGCGTCGGGTGCTTTTCCGGCACAAAGCGGAATTCTCCCGCCGCGCCGGTCAGTGCCAACAAGGCTTCGACATCCGACTTCATATCGAAGAAGTCGAGCTTGGTGGACTCGCCGCCCCACTGCTCGGGCAACACCGAGCCGGTAGCGACACCCGCAACCACCTCGGTTTCCGTATCCGCTGTGTAGCGTCGACCGACTTCGAACAGACGAACACGCGTCTGTTGACGACGTTGATTGCCGCCGAGTACCTGCAGCAGACCAGGCCACAGCGATACCCGCATGACGCCGAGTTCGATGGAGATCGGATTGGCCAGCGCGATCGCGGGCTCGGGGCACAACGCCGACTGTGCCGAAGCCTCGGTGAACGCATAATTGATCGCTTCCTGATAGCCGCGATCGACCAGCAAATCACTTGCTCGCTCGTTACGGATACGCGTCTCGGTCCACGGCAATATCTCGTGCGCGCCGAATTCCGGTTGCTCCGGAATGTTGTCGAAGCCGTGCAGGCGCGCGACTTCCTCGATCAAATCTTCTTCGATGCGCACGTCGAAGCGCCATGTCGGCGGCGTGACCTGCCATTCGCCGGGACCTCCGCTGACTTTCATACCCAAGCGAGCGAGCAACGACTGCACGATCAACGCGTTGATCTTTACACCGAGCACGTGCTCGACGCGTTGATGACGCAGGCGAATCGGTGCGGGCGACGGATAATTTTCCTTCGCGCGCGTCACGACGAGCGGACCGGCTTTGCCGCCCGCAGCGTCGAGAATGAGGCGCGTCGCACGCTCGATCGCGCGCTCTTGCAATTCGGGATCGACGCCACGTTCGAAACGTTGCGAGGCATCGGTAATCAAACCATAACGACGGCCGCGACCGGCTACGACGTTCGGGTCGAAGAACGCGCATTCGAACAATACATCGGTGGTGTCGTCGGCAATGCCCGAATCTTCACCGCCCATCACGCCCGCGAGACCGATGATCGAACGTTCGTCCGCGATCACCAGCACGTCCGGCGCGAGATCGATCTCGCGACCGTCCAGGAGCTTGAGCTTCTCCCCCGCTGTCGCGAATCGAACATTGACACGCTCGTGAAGCTTGCGCAGGTCGTATGCATGCATCGGTGCGCCCAGCTCGAGCATCACATAATTGGTGACGTCGACGATGGCGTTGATCGGCCGCAGGCCGGCGCGACGCAAGCGCTCCTGCATCCAGAATGGCGACGGGGCGTTCGGTCGTACACCGCGAATCACGCGGCTGACGAACTTCCAACAGCCTGTGCCATCGAGGCGCACCGGAAATGTATCGTTGATCTCCGCCTTGACCGCATCCATTGGCGGAGGATTCAAAGCCTTGTCGCGAGATGCGGCAACTTCGCGCGCCACACCGATGACACTCATGCAGTCGCCGCGATTCGGCGTGATGTTCACTTCGAATACGGTGTCGTCCAAGCCGAGCGCGGCGATCAGTTCCTGACCAGCCTTCAGCTCCGCGGGCAAATCGAACAGCCCGGACGACTCCTCGCTCAAGGCCAGTTCGCGAGCCGAGCACAACATACCGAACGACTCGACGCCACGCAGCTTCGCGCGCTTGATCTCGGTGCCGTTCGGCAGCTTCGCGCCAATCGTCGCGAGCGGCGCTTTCATTCCCACGCGAACGTTGGGCGCGCCACAGACGATCTGCAGCTCCTCGCTGCCGGTGAACACGGAGCAAACATTCAATTTCTCGGCGTCCGGATGTTTGGTCACCGATTTCACTTCGCCGACGATGATGCCGCTCAAGGTCGGGCCGGCCGGATGCACGCCTTCGATTTCGAGGCCTGCCATCGTCAACGCGTGCGCGAGCGCCGGCACGTCGGCACCGGTGTCCACCCAATCACGCAACCAGTTCAGACTGATCTTCATCGCTCACCGCATCCTGCTAGTTCAACCCACGACGCCACGTTCAAGCGAACTGCTTGAGAAAACGCAGGTCGTTCTCGAAGTACAGGCGAATGTCGTTCACGTTGTACCTGAGCATGGTGAGACGATCGATGCCCATGCCGAACGCGTAGCCGGTGTAGCGCTCCGGATCGACGTTCGCCGCCTTCAATACGTTCGGGTGCACGACCCCGCAGCCGGCAACTTCGACCCAGCCGGTTTGCTTGCACACGCGACAGCCGGAGCCGCCGCAGGAAACGCATGAGATATCGACCTCGGCCGAAGGCTCGGTGAACGGGAAGTACGACGGACGCAGCCGCATCTTCACGTCCTTCTCGAACAGCTCGCGCATGAATCCATGCAGCACCGCCTTGAGATTGGCGAACGTGATGCCCTCGTCCACCACCAGGCCTTCGACCTGATGGAACATCGGCGTGTGCGTCATATCGGAATCGTTGCGATACACGCGCCCCGGCGCGATCACGCGAATCGGCGGATTCTTTTGCATCATGGCCCGCACTTGCACCGGCGATGTGTGAGTGCGCAGCAGCCGGCCGTCCGGGAAATAGAATGTATCGTGCATGGCGCGCGCCGGATGATTCTCCGGAATGTTCAGCGCGCCGAAGTTGTGCCAGTCATCCTCCATCTCCGGACCGTCGGCAATGTCGAAACCGGCATTACGGAAGATTTGTTCGATACGACGACGCACGCGAGTGATGGGGTGCAGTCCGCCCGTTGCCTGGCCACGGCCCGGCAAGGTCACATCGACGGCATCGCTCGCGAGTTGGGCGGCGAGCTTGTCTGCTTCCAAAGTGGAACGACGCTCATCGAGCGCGACCGTCAAAGCTTGCTTGGCTTCGTTGATCTTCGCGCCAGCGACGCGGCGCGTGTCCGGATCCATCGCGCCGAGTGACTTGAGCAACTCGGTGACCGAACCCTTCTTGCCGAGCAGGCGCACGCGAATCTGTTCGAGCTCCTCGATGCTCGGACTCACAGCGATGGCCGTGCGTGACGCATCGACCAGCGCCGGCAGATCCTCGTAGCGAACAACTGCGTTCATGGCGAGTAGCGAATCAAAGTCGGTGGACCGAAGAAGATCATCACACAATCCAGGGTCTCAAGACGAATCGGGCGCCCGTTTGGACGCCCGATTCACTCATCACTAGAGCGGCCGGGGCCGCGCGGTCAGGCTGCTTGTTTCAGCAAGCTGTCCCGCGCCTTCTGTGCGATGACCGCAAACGCCGCCGGATCGTTCATCGCGATGTCGGCCAGCACCTTGCGGTCGATCGACAGACCGGCGAGGTTCAAGCCCGCGATCAGCTTGCTGTACGACAAGCCGTGAACGCGCGCTTCGGCATTGATGCGCGTGATCCACAAAGCGCGGAAGTTGCGCTTGTTGGTCTTGCGATCCCGATACGCATACTGGCCGGCCTTGATGACGGCCTGCTTGGCGGCGCGGAATACCTTGCGACGGGCGTTGTAGTAGCCCTTCGCCTTCTTGAGAATTTTCTTGTGACGGGCGCCCGCAATGACGCCTCTTTTAACGCGTGCCATGGTCTATCTCCTCACTTCGCGTTCGGGAGCAACTGCTCCATGCGCACCAAATCCTGCTTGGCAACCATCGACGGCGCGCGCAGCTGCCGCTTCCGCTTGCTCGGCTTCTTGGTGAGGATGTGACGACGGTGCGATTGGGTTCGCTTGAACCCTTTGGCAGTCGGACGAAAACGCTTCGCCGCTGCCCGGTTGGTCTTCAACTTAGGCATTTCGATTTCCTACGCATTGTTAGCCTTTGAGGAACACAGCCACTCGCGCGGCTTTGCCCTGGCAGGCGGGACAGCGCCATTCCTCACGGAATATTGCTGTTCACTTGTGGTGGCTCGCGGGAGCCACTTGTATGTTCGGCGGCCTACTTCTTCTTGGGCCCGAACATCATCACCATCTGCCGCCCTTCCATGAGCGGGTTCTGCTCGACTGTCGCATAAGGCGCCAGGTCGTTCTGAACTCGAGACAATAATTCGCGGCCCACCTCTTGGTGCGCCATTTCACGGCCGCGGAACCGCATGGTTACCTTGGCCTTGTCGCCTTCCTGCAGGAAGCGGATCAGGTTACGCATCTTCACCTGATAGTCGCCCTCTTCGGTGCCGGGGCGAAACTTCACTTCCTTGATCTGGATCTGCTTCTGCTTGCGCTTCGCTGCGTGCGCCTTCTTGTTCTGTTCGAACAAGAATTTGCCAAAGTCCATGATGCGGCAAACCGGCGGCTCGGCCGTCGGCGACACCTCAACCAGATCGAGTTCGGCGGCCTGAGCCATCTGCAAGGCCTCGAAGCGGCTGATGACGCCGATCTGAGCACCTTCAGCATCGATCACTCGCAGTTGTGGCGAGGTGATCTCTTCATTGCGTCGAACGCGTTGTCCGATGGGAGCAGCGATGCGTCATACCTCCAAAACAGTCCGGCCGCGGCTCGCAACTTCAGCGGCCAGCTTCTCGGCGATTGCCTCTACGGGCAGCGCTCCGAGATCTTTGCCATTACGCGTGCGGACGGCCAGAGAATTTGAACCTGCTTCGCGGTCGCCAGCTACCAATAGGTACGGCACCCGCTGCAGGGTGTGTTCGCGAATCTTAAAGCCGACTTTTTCATTGCGCAAGTCTGAAGTTACGCGAAGCCCCTGATTTTTCAGGGTTTCAGTAACTCGACTGACATACTCGCCCTGGGCGTCCGTGATGTTCATCACCACGGCCTGCACTGGCGCGAGCCAAGTGGGCAGGCGGCCGGCGAAATGTTCGATCAGGATACCGGTGAAACGCTCCAGCGAGCCGAACATCGCCCGATGCAGCATGACCGGCGTATGTTTCTGGCCATCCTCGCCGATAAACGTCGCGCCGAGGCGGCCGGGCATGTTCAGGTCGACTTGCAGCGTGCCACATTGCCAGTCGCGACCAATGGCGTCACGAAGCACGAATTCAAGCTTCGGGCCGTAGAACGCACCCTCGCCCGGGTTGAGCGTGTATTCCAGCCCGGCCGCAGTCACAGCCTGCTTGAGCGCGGCCTCGGATTTGTCCCAAACCTCGTCGGCTCCGACGCGTTTCGCCGGGCGATCGGAGAATTTGATGCGCACATCGGTGAAGCCGAAGTCGGCGTAGATGCCCAGGATCAGCTTGGTCAGGCCGACGGCTTCGTCGAACAGCTGCTCGACGGAACAGAAGCTGTGCCCGTCGTCCTGAGTGAACGCGCGGACTCGCATCAGGCCGTGTAACGCACCCGACGGCTCGTAACGATGCACTTTGCCGAATTCGCAGAACCGCAGCGGCAAGTCGCGATAGCTGCGCAAACCCTGGTTGAAGATCTGCACGTGGCCCGGGCAATTCATGGGCTTCAGACAGAACTTTCGCTTCTCCACCTCGGTGAAGAACATGTTCTCGCCGAAGGTTTCCAGATGGCCGGACTGTTGCCACAACCGGATGTCCATCACCTCAGGCCCGCTGACTTCCTGCCAGCCACGTGCGCCCTGATAAGCACGCATGTATGCGATCAGCGTCTGGAACAGCGTCCAACCCTTGGGATGCCAGAACACGGCGCCCGGCGCCTCTTCCTGGAAATGGAACAGGTCCTGTTCCTTGCCGATCTTGCGATGATCGCGCTTCTCGGCTTCTTCCAGGCGAGTCAGGTACGCCTTGAGCGACTTCTCGTCGCCCCAGGCGGTGCCGTAAATGCGCTGGAGCATCTCGTTGCGTGAATCGCCGCGCCAATACGCGCCGGCGACTTTCATCAGCTTGAACGCCTTCAGCTTGCCGGTGCTCGGCACGTGCGGGCCACGGCACAGGTCCACCCATACATTCTCACCGGCGCCCTGCCCATACAGGCTGATGTGTTCCTTGTCCGGAATGCTGG
>JBEVKA010000427.1:0-5686 GCA_040509855.1 Steroidobacter sp. | reverse complement strand
CCGCGCACCACCAACAAGATCCTGGAGGCATACCTGAAGCTGAAGGGGGTGAAGGACGAGGACATCCTCATCAACTACACGCCGTTCGGGCATTCCGACTGGCAGAGCATCGTGGCGCAGATCAAGAAGTTCGGCTCGGCGGGCAAGAAGACCGGCGTCGTGTCCACCATCAATGGTGATGCGAACGTGCCGTTCTACAAAGAGCTGGGCAATCAGAAGATCTCCGCCGAGGACATCCCGGTGGTGGCGTTCTCGGTGGGCGAGGAGGAGTTGTCCGGCATCGACACCAAGCCGCTGGTCGGTCACCTGGCGGCCTGGAACTATTTCATGAGCGTGGACCAGCCGGCCAACAAGAAGTTCATCGGCGAGTGGCGCAAGTACATCAAGAATCCCAAGCGCGTCACCAACGATCCCATGGAAGCGCACGTGATCGGCTTCAACATGTGGGTGAAAGCGGTCGAGAAGGCCAAGACCACCGAGGTGAGCAAAGTGGCCGACGCGATGATCGGCATCGAAGCGCCGAACCTCACCGGCGGCGTCTCGAAGATGTTGCCCAATCATCATCTCACCAAGCCGGTGCTGATCGGCGAAGTGCGCGCCGACGGTCAGTTCGATGTGGTGTGGCAGACCGAAGGGCTGGTGCCGGGCGACGCCTGGTCGGACTTCCTGCCGGGCAGCAAGGACATCGAAGCCGATTGGGTCAAGCTGAAGTGCGGCAACTACAACACCAAGTCGAACAAGTGTTCCGGACAGAACTATGAATGACGGCGTTCGCGCCGCTCTCTCGTGGCTGCTGCCGCTGATCGTCACATTTGTCTGGCAGACCGCGTCGGCTGCTGACAACGACCCGGCATTTCGCGAAGCGCTGACGGCGCTGACGACTGCGAACTTCAAGGCCAAGGAGCAGGCGGCGAATGCGCTCGCAGGTATTCGACATCCCGGCACACGCGCCTCGCTCCAGGCGCTGCTGGAGGGGCAGCTCTACTATCGACGCAGCGACAAGCAGGTCTTCATCGCTAAGGAGAGCGAGAATGGCCTCGCGCTGACCGATCCGATCAATTCGCAGCCGGCCGGCACCGCGTCGGCGGACGATTTCGCCCGTATCGCCACCAACAATCAGTTACGTAAGACGCTCAAGAGCCTGATCGCATCGTTCGATCTCGCGGACCCTTCGGCACCAGTTCGGCTGGCGGCAGTGAACGAGATGCTGCGCTCCCTCGATGACGAGGGAGCGGCCGCACTCCGTTTGCAGGAAACAAAGGAAACGGACACGCGAGTTCGAAACGCCATTCGCGCAGGCCTTGCGATCGTCGATCTCGACGGCCCCCATGCGGACATTCGTCTGGCGGCGATCGGCACGCTGTCGGGCTCGTTGAATGCGGATGTTTACAATCGACTCACTGCGTTGCTGGCGAGGAACGACGATGGCTCACCCAAGGAGCCCGACGAGCGCGTGCGCAAAGCTGCGACGCAAGCGGTCAACCACATCGAATCGTCACGCAGCGTCTACGGAGCCATCGAAACGTTGTTCTTCGGTCTCAGCCTCGGCTCGGTGCTGGTGCTGGCGGCCATCGGCCTCGCGATCACATTCGGCGTGATGGGCGTCATCAACATGGCGCACGGTGAGCTCATCATGCTCGGCGCTTATACGACCTACGTGATACAGCTGCTGATGCCAAATCATATAGGCGCTTCCGTGCTGGTCGCGATTCCTGCCGCGTTCCTGGTCGCGGGCGGAGTGGGCATTCTGATCGAGCGTGGCGTCGTGCGATTTCTATACGGAAGGCCGCTGGAAACATTGCTCGCGACTTTCGGCGTGAGCCTGATCCTGCAGCAGATCGTGCGAGACGTATTCACTGCCAACAATCGCCCGGTGGAGACGCCGGCGTGGATGGCGGGCTCGCTGCAATTCAATGAGGCATTGTCGATCACCTACAACCGGCTGTATGTCGTGTTGTTCATGCTGATCGTGTTCGCGTCGTTGCTGGTGGTGTTGAAGCGCACGACGCTGGGATTGAAGGTGCGAGCGGTGGCCCAGAATCGCGCCATGGCCCGCGCCATGGGTGTGCGCACGCAGTGGCTCGACGCGATGACGTTCGGGCTCGGCTCCGGCATCGCAGGCGTCGCCGGCGTGGCGCTCAGTCAGCTCACCAACGTCGGCCCGAATCTGGGCCAGAGCTATATCATCGATTCCTTCATGGTCGTGGTGTTCGGCGGGGTCGGCAATCTGTGGGGCACGTTGATCGGCGGCATGTCGCTCGGCGTGGTCAATCAGTTGCTGGAACCGTACGCGGGGGCGGTGCTCGCCAAGATCCTGGTCCTGATCGCGCTGATCCTGTTCATCCAGCGCCGGCCGCGAGGTTTGTTTCCTCAGCAGGGACGCGCCGCCGAAGGTTGAGCATGGCGACGAAACATTCCTTGCTCGAATTGATTGCCGGCGAGCGGGGCACCGCCATTTTCCTTGGCGTGCTGGTTGCGGTGTGTGTGATCGTGCCGTTGCTGCATGCGTTGCCGGAAAGCTCGGCGCTGCATCTGTCGACGTACACGATGACGCTGATCGGCAAGTACATGACGTACGCGCTGCTGGCGGTCGCGGTCGATTTGATCTGGGGCTACTGCGGCATTCTCAGTCTCGGGCACGCCGCGTTCTTCGCACTCGGTGGGTACGCGATGGGCATGTATCTCATGCGCCAGATCGGCACTCGAGGCGTGTATGGCGATCCGGTGTTGCCGGACTTCATGGTGTTCCTGAACTGGCAGGCGCTGCCCTGGTTCTGGCACGGCTTCGACATGTTCTGGTTCGCGGCGTTGATGGTCATTGTCGTGCCGGGACTGCTGGCGCTGGTGTTCGGCTGGCTCGCGTTTCGTTCGCGAGTCACGGGCGTGTATCTATCCATCATTACGCAGGCGCTGACCTATGCATTGATGCTGGCGTTCTTCCGCAACGACATGGGCCTGGGCGGCAACAATGGATTGACCGACTTCAAGGACATTCTCGGCGCGCCGATCAACGCACCGGCAACGCGAGTGACTTTGTTCTTAGCATCGGGACTGGCGCTGGCGTTCGGCTACCTGGCCTGCCGATACCTGACTCTATCGCGCGCCGGGCGGGTAGTGCAGGCGATCCGGGATGCCGAGAGTCGCGCGCGATTCATTGGCTACCGCGTCGAACGTTACAAGCTGGGTGTGTTTGTCTTTTCCGCGGTGTTGGCAGGCATCGCCGGAGCGTTGTATGTGCCGCAGGTGGGCATCATCAATCCAAGCGAGTTCCAGCCCATCAATTCCATCGAGGTGGTGATCTGGGTGGCGGTCGGCGGGCGAGGGACGTTGTATGGCGCCGTCGCCGGCGCGGTGCTGGTGAACTATCTGAAGACCTATTTCACCGCAGCGCTGCCTGAAGTTTGGTTGTATGCGCTCGGCGCGTTGTTCGTTCTGGTGACGTTGCTGCTGCCTCGGGGCGTCGTCGGCCTGGGCGATCGTTTCCTGCGCAAGGCGGCGTCGACATGAATCGCGCGCCCCACAGAAACATCCTTTATCTCGAAGACATCAGCGTGAGCTTCGATGGCTTCAAGGCGTTGAACGCGCTGACGTTGTATATCGATGCGGGCGAGCTTCGATGCATCATCGGCCCGAACGGCGCCGGCAAGACCACCATGATGGATGTCATCACCGGCAAGACGCGCCCGGACGCCGGCTCGGCCTGGTTCGGCCAGACTACGGATCTGCTCACACTCACTGAACCCGAGATCGCGGAGGCGGGCATCGGGCGCAAGTTTCAGAAGCCGACCGTGTTCGAACAACACACCGTCGCGGAGAACCTGCAGCTCGCAGTGGCTGGTGATAAATCGTTGTGGGCCACGTTGTTCGCGCCACTCAGTCCGCAGCAGCGCGAGCGCATCGATGCCGTGCTCGAAACCGTTCAATTGCAAGACCGACGCGACGCGCGTGCCGGTGCGTTATCGCACGGTCAGAAACAATGGCTGGAAATCGGCATGCTGCTGGCTCAGGAGCCGCGACTGTTGCTGGTCGACGAGCCGGTCGCAGGCATGACGCCGCAGGAAGTGGAGCGCACCGCCGAGCTGTTGTTGTCTCTCGCGGGCAAACATTCCGTGATGGTGGTGGAGCACGACATGGATTTCGTGCGCTCGATCGCCAACAAGGTGACGGTGTTGCACGAAGGACGCGTGCTCGCCGAAGGCAGCATCGACGACGTGCAGGCCGATCCGCGTGTCGTCGAAGTGTATCTGGGGCACTGACGTGCTCGACATCAGCGGGCTGAATCAGTTCTACGGCGGCAGTCACATTCTCTGGGATGTGGGTCTGAGCGTGCCGGCCGGTTCGTGCACTTGTCTCATGGGACGCAATGGCATGGGTAAGACCACGCTGTTGAAATGCATCATGGGCCTGTTGCCCACGACGTCGGGCGAAATGCTCTACGACGGGCAGAGCCTGCGGCGAGTCGCTGCTGAACGTCGCGCCGGCCTCGGCATCGGCTACGTTCCGCAAGGGCGCGAGATCTTCTCGCAACTGACGGTCGAGGAGAACCTGCGCATCGGCTTGTCCGCCCGCGGTCGCAAGCAGCTGCCGGAGCGGATTTTCGAGCTGTTTCCGGTGCTGAAAAAAATGCTCAGGCGTCGTGGCGGCGACCTGTCCGGCGGGCAGCAGCAGCAGCTCGCGATCGGCCGGGCGCTGGTGCTGGAGCCGAAGCTGCTGATCCTGGACGAGCCCACCGAGGGCATTCAGCCCAACATCGTTCAGGAGATCGGCGACATCCTGCTCGGGCTGAACCGCGAGACCGGGCTCACGGTGCTGCTGGTCGAGCAGAAATTGCCGTTCGCCAGAAGGGTGGCGAGCGAATTTCGCATCATCGACAAGGGCCGAATGGTGGCCGGCGGCGCCATCGAGGCGCTCACCGACAGCTTGGTGAAGCAACATTTGAGCGTTTGAGCGCCTCGAATCGGGGCAGTCCGGGACGAGTGGTATCATTCCGGGCATGCACCGAGATCTCGATAAGATGCGCCGGCGGCCGTTCTTTTTTCCGCTGGTGCTCCCGGTCCTTTTGTTCATCGCATTGGTCGCCGCCGCTGCGTGGTTGTTCGATGCTCGCGCCACCACGGTGGTGTTCGTGGTCCGCCATGCCGAGGTCGAGGTGAGCAACGACCCGGATCCGCCGCTCAGCGTCGATGGCAAGGAGCGGGCGGCGCGCCTGGCCAAGATGCTGTCCAAGGCTCGCCCGGTGCGCGGCCTGGATGCGATTTTCGCCTCCGAATTCCGTCGCGCCCATCAGACAGTGACGCCACTGTCCGAAACGCTGGCGCTGCCGGTGAACGTCGTACCCTCGGCAACCTGGTCGGAGCTGGCCAGGCGCATCACCCGCGAGCATCGCGGGGAATATGTGCTCGTGGCCGGCAACTCCAACAACATTCCGGCCCTGGTGCGGGCGCTGAGCGGTGAGTCGGTCACCATGGGCGAGGACGAGTACGACACCATGTTCGTGGTGTTCGTGCCGCAGGTCTCCAAGACCAAAGTCGTGCGATTGAGGTATTAGGTGCCGGCCCGGCTTGCCAGCCGCGGGCGCCATGCCTACAATTCGCGCCCTTCGGTGGGCCCGTAGCTCAGCTGGGAGAGCGCCTCGTTCGCAATGAGGAGGTCAGGAGTTCGATCCTCCTCGGGTCCACCAACTTCC
>JBEVKA010000426.1:0-4282 GCA_040509855.1 Steroidobacter sp. | reverse complement strand
GTACTCATAACGCAGCAGATTTCGTGCTCGCGAATCGGAGCCTCGGTGCGTGGCTCCTCGCCCTTAGCTTCACGGCGAACACGGTCAACGGTGGGTTGGTGATGACGCTGGCCGGCGCCGCCTTCGCGTGGGGTTTGTCGGCCGCGTGGATTTGGGCGGCATTCGTCGCTGGCGCCGCGCTCAATCTTTTCTTCATCGCGCCTCGTTTGCGGCAGGCGTCTTTGGCGCAGGGCCATTCCACGTTGTTACAACTGCTGAGCGTCGACGCCGGCGATCGATTGCAGCCGCTGGTGGCGCGCTCGGCGATTCTGATCTTCGTCGCCTGCGTGCTGCTGCAAACCAGCGCCATGCTGCGTTTCACGGGTGAGTTGCTGGTGCAGGAGTTCGGTTTCAATCTCATCAGCATGGCGCTCACGTCGGTGACACTGGTGACAGTCGGTGTGTTCGCCGGCGGCCTGCGTGCATGTTCGATTGGCGATGCCGTGCAGGTCATCATCGTTAGCGTGTTGGCGGCGTTGTTGCTGTTGCCCGCGGTGGTGGGGATCGGCGGCATGGAAGAGTTTCGGATCGCGCTGACCGCACTGGGGCCGCTCGCGACGGATTGGTTCGGCGGGCGTAATGGTGTCGTCGCATTGGCCTTCTCTGCCGGTGTGTTTGGTATCGGGCTGGGTAGCATCGGGCAGCCGCAGCTCGCCACTCGATTCATGGCGGCCCGGGACGACTCGGCGCTGCGACTCGCGAGCTGGCTGGCGCTGGGAATGATTGCGCTGTTGCTTGGCGTGGTGCTGATGTGCGGCTGGGCCGCGAGCATTTTGTATGCTGGGCTGAGTCGCCCCGAGCTGGCGATGTTTGCTATCGCGGATCGCTCGTTGCCGCCGGGGCTTGCGGCGTTCATCGTTGCGTCGCTGATGGCGGCGACGATCGCGAATCTCGGCAGTCAGCTGCTGGCGCTGTCCGGGAGCCTGGCAATCGACACGCGCAAGGTGAATGCGACGTTATCGCTGGGCTGGAACAGGGCGGCGATGGTGTTGGCCGCGGTGTTGGTAGTGTTCGCGGCGCTATCCGCTCCGCCGCGAGTGTTCGAGCACGCGATGTTTGGTTATACGGCGATCGGCGCGTCGTTCGGGCCGCTGCTCCTGGTGCGTGTTTGCGGCAAGCGGGTGCGCCCGGGCGCGACGCTGGGCGCGATGTGGTCGGGTTTCATGCTGTCGCTGTTGTTTCATTTATTGCCGGATGCGCCCGGTGACTTTCTCGAACGCGTGCTGCCGTTCGTTACCTCACTCGGCATCGCCCTCACCGGCGGCGAACGCCGCCGCAACCCCGATCGCGCCGATCGCTCGCAAGAGACGGTGCATGACCGCGTTCCCATTTAGCGAGTTTGCATGAGCGCCTTTTCAGCTTCGCCGGACAACGCCTCCATGCCCGCGGCGACGGTCATTCCCGTGCTCCACTATCCCGATGTGCTGGCCGCGTCGGTCTGGTTGCAACGAGCGTTCGGGTTCGAGGAGCGCTTGCGCATTGGCGGTCATCGCATTCAACTCAACGTGGGCAGCGCCGCCATCGTGCTGGCGCAGGGAAGCGCTCCGGCCTCGGCTCATTTCTCCATCATGGTTCGTGTCGCCGATGCCGATCGCCACGCGAAAGCGGCCGAGGCAGCTGGAGCTAAACTAGTCGCCCCGCCACAAACCTTTCCTTACGGCGAGCGGCAATACACGGCCATCGATCCATCCGGCTACGCGTGGACATTCTCTCAATCGGTGGCGAATGTTCATCCCAGTGCGTGGGGTGGCGAGCTTGTCGAGTAAAAAGAAAACAAACATTCGCGCGCCACGACGCAAGGTGGTCAAACCAGCGAAGGCGGCGAAGCGCAAGAAAACAGCCAAGCGCGCTGTCATCGTCGCGGACAGCGATGCGGCGCGCATCATCGCGGCGATCAAACAGATTCCGCGAGGGCATGTTTGTCCGTACGGCGTAGTGGCGGAGGTGGCGGGGTTGCCACGGCGGGCGAGGTTGGTGGGAACGGTGTTGAGGCAGACGCCGGCGTCCAAGAGCGTGCCGTGGTTTCGCGTCATCAATGCAGGCGGCCGCATCTCATTTCCTCAGGGAAGTGACGCTTATGCGCGTCAGCGCAAGTTGCTGGAGGCCGAGGGCGTCGACTTCGTCGGCGGGCGCGTCGATCTGAACCGCTACGGCTGGCCGTCCCGGGAGAAGCTGCTGGACGAGCTGCTGTGGGGCCCCGAATAGTTATGTCACTCCACGCAAATACCTAAAACTCCGTTAACCCGATTCGCCGCCGGCCCCCGTTCATAGCCACCAGTGACGCACACAGCGTCGAACTAGGGTACGCACCATGAATGGGGTCGTCAGTCGGGGTTCAGTGCTCATTGCCGCGGCCGTGCTGGCCGCTTGCGCAGCCAAGCGCGAGTCGGAGGAGCATCTCGCAGTCATCGAAACGCCGTCCACTAAAGCGCAGGACGCGGTCGCTCCGGAGGAAGATCTGCAGGCCGTCGTCGTGACGGGCAACGAAGCATCCAAGCGAGCGCCGCCGATGGCGCTACCCAGCGTCGCTCGTGATGCATCTGGAGAACGACGCGCCAACACTGCGGCACAAGTGGCGTATGCAGTCGCACCCGCGCCAGCGATGGCGCCCGGCTATCAGCAGCCGTACGACACCGAGCGGTACGAGCATCAGCAAGACAACCCGGTGCGGCTGGTCGCCGAGCATCCTGTTTCGACCTTCTCGATCGACGTCGACACCGGCGCGTACGCCAACGTGCGTCGCTTCCTCAACGAAGGTCGGTTGCCGCCGCAGGACGCGGTGCGCGTCGAGGAGATGATTAACTATTTCGACTACGACTACGCGCCGCCGGCCAATCGCGAAACACCGTTCCGTGTCTCGACCGAAGTCGCAACCGCGCCCTGGAATTCCAACGCGCTGCTGCTGAGCGTCGGCATCAAAGGATTCGAAATCGCCGCGGAACAACGGCCAGCCGCGAACCTGGTGTTTCTCATCGACGTATCCGGTTCGATGAATTCTCCGGACAAGCTGCCGTTGCTGAAGAATGCCTTTCGTTTGCTGACCGAGCAGCTCACCGCGCGTGATCGTGTGTCGATGGTCGTGTACGCCGGCAGTTCCGGCGTGGTGCTGGAACCGACGGCTGGCGATCAGAAACATCGCATTCGCGAGGCGCTGGATCGATTGTCCGCCGGCGGTTCGACCAACGGCGCGTCCGGCATCGAGCAAGCGTATCAACTCGCGCACGAAACATTCATGAAGGGCGGCATCAATCGTGTGGTGCTGGCCACCGACGGCGACTTCAACGTCGGCACGGTGAATTTCGAAGCGCTGGTGGACATGGCTGAACGTCAGCGCACCACCGGCGTGGAACTGACGACGTTGGGCTTCGGCACCGGCAACTACAACGATCAGCTCATGGAACGTCTCGCCGACGCGGGCAACGGCAACTACGCGTACATCGACACGTTGTCGGAGGCGCGCAAGGTGCTGGTGTCGCAGCTCAGCTCGACGCTGTTCACCATCGCCAAGGATGTGAAGATCCAGGTCGAGTTCAATCCGGCCGAAGTGCTCGAATATCGGCTGATCGGTTACGAGAACCGCATGCTGGCGCGCGAGGATTTCAACAACGACAAAGTGGACGCAGGCGAGATCGGAGCGGGTCATCGCGTCACCGCGTTGTATGAGGTCGTGCCCGTCGGTGCGAAGGGTAGTGTCGATCCGCTGCGCTATGGCGCGGCCACGCAGAAGGTCGCGGGCAACGGCGAGCTGGCGAACGTGAAGCTGCGTTACAAGATGCCGACGGCCGAGGTCAGCCAGCTGCTCGAATATCCGATTCGCAAGAGCGCGGTGGTCCCAGCCGACAAGCTGTCGCCGAACTTTCGTTTCGCCGCCAGCGTGGCTGCGTTCGGTCAGCTGCTTCGCGGCGGAAAATACCTCGGCGACTTCGGCTACGGCGATGTGACCAAGCTGGCGAAGGGCGCGCTGTCCGAGGATCGCGACGGCTATCGCCGCGAGTTCGTCACATTGGTGGAGTTGGCACGAACCCTGGCGCCGGATGCGCCGGCGGATCAGGCCAAGGTAGGACAGATCGCGCGGTGATATCCTAAGCTGCATGGATCTTTCTTCCACTCCGGCAGAGCTGAGCGACGCAGTGCCTGCGTCGCCAGTCGTGGCGGTCGTGCCGGATGACACGACGCTGATGCTGCGCTATCGCGACGGAGACGTACGCGCGTTCGAGACGCTGTACGAGCGGCACAAGGGCGC
>JBEVKA010000425.1:0-3682 GCA_040509855.1 Steroidobacter sp. | reverse complement strand
CACCGGCATCAAGGACGCGCGCACCATCGTCGCCATCAACAAGGACGCGGAAGCGCCGATCTTCGAAGTGGCCGACATCGGTTTGGTCGGCGATTTGTTCACGGTGCTGCCCGAGCTGGAAAAAGCGCTGGGCTGAAAGCAAATAAAAAGGCCGCCGCGAATCACATCGCGGCGGCCTTTTCGTTTCCGAAACGAGCAGTCGTTACAACTGTGTGAGCACGTGATCGGCGCTCGACACCTTGAACTCGCCTTTCTGCTCGACGTTCACCTGTTTCACCACGCCGTTGTCCACCACCAGCGAGAAACGCTGGCCGCGGATGCCCATGCCGTGGCCGCTCGCATCCATGTCCAGACCGAGCGCCTTGGTGTATTCAGCGTTGCCGTCGGCAACCATTTCCACCTTGCCGTCGGTGTTTTGCGCCTTGCCCCACGCCTTCATCACGAACGCGTCGTTCACGGCCATGCAAGCGATCGCATCCACGCCTTTGCCCTTGATGTCAGCGGCTTTTTCGACGAAGCCCGGCAGATGCTTGGCGTCGCAGGTCGGAGTGAACGCACCCGGCACCGAGAACAGCACGACCTTGCGGCCATTGAAGAATTCCTCGGCGCTGACCTTCTGCGGTCCGTCCTTGGTGATGAGTGTCAATGTGCCTGCGGGCACGCGGTCGCCGACTTTAATCATGAGCGTTTCCCCCGATGATGGCTGAAGCCAGGCAGTTTAGATCACCTGGATCCCGCGTGCGCCCAGAATGTGAGAACGCATGAGCGCCGAGCTCCAGTCGCCATCGCGCGCTTCGAGGGCGCGCACGATTTCGAGGTGATGCGACGCGCTGCGGATCAAGTCCTCGTCCTGATAGGTCGCGAATGTTTTCATCATCAGCGGCGCTTCGATCAACGACGCCAATGCACTCACCAGGCGCGGGCTGCCGGCGAACTCGTGAATGCGGCGATGGAACTGGCTGTTGAGCTGACCGACGCGCTCCAGGTAACCATCGCTCTTGGCGACCGTCTCGTGATACTGGTCTTCGGCGAGCTGGCGCAGCTCGGCGATGCCTTCGATCGTCATGCGGCGAGCGGCGCGAGCGGCGCCGTACGATTCCAACATCGCGCGCAATTCAAACAAATCATCGCGATCTTCGTTGGTCCACTCCGTGACGATCGCGCCCTGGTGCGGCACGAACTCGAGCAGCCCTTCTGCGTGGAGTTTTCGCAACGCTTCGCGTACCGGAGTGCGACTGACGCCCGCGACCGCCGCGACTTCCTGCTCGGTGATCCGTGAAGAGGCTGGATACACACCGCGTACAATCCGTTCACGTACGGTTTGGTACGCCTTGTCCACTGCCTTGGCCATGATGTTCCTCGATGCTGGTGGGTTTGGAGGCGCTGGCCCCTCGATGAGGGTGTTTGACTGGCCTCGCATGGCGGCGAGTGTATACGGGCGCAGCATTCCAACCCAGTATGTGGTCATGCCTTTTTGATATTTACCCGGACAGCCGCCAACGCTGGAGACGGGCTCCAGGGACTCGATTCGGGACGGAAGAAGCTGGCCGAGGAAGTCGGCTCAAGCCGCTGTAGTTCTTACGGTTCCCACCGGGAATCCACCCGCCTTGGACACCATGCTCGGCACCGGTTTACCCCGCTGCTCCTGGAGCCACCGGGCGGTGTCGATGAGCTTGCCGAGATCGATGCCGGTGTCGTAGCCGGCCCGGGACAACATATACACGAGGTCCTCGGTGCCAACATTGCCAGTCGCGTTCGGGGCGAATGGGCAGCCGCCGACGCCACCGACGCTCGCGTCCAACGTCTTCACGCCCGCCAGCACGGCTGCATACGCATTGGCGACCGCTGTATTTCGTGTGTTGTGAAAATGGCAGCGTAACGGTATGTCGCCGACCGTTGTGCGGACCTGTTCGATCAGCGCGGTGACCTGACTCGGAACCGCAACACCGATGGTGTCGGCCAATGCAATCTCGAACGGATGCAACGCCGCCAGGCGACCCGCGATTTCGACCACGCGCGCAGCGGGTACCTCGCCTTCGAACGGACAGCCGAACGAAACAGAAATTGTGACTTGAGCGCGGATGCCCGCCTTGTGTGCGAGCGGGGCGATTTCTTCCCAGCTGCGGATCGCTTCTTCCATGGTCGCGCCCTGGTTGCGCTCGCTGAAGCTATCCGTCGCCGCAACGACCATGCCGATCTCGCCGCAGCCAGCGGCGACCGCGCGATCGAAACCTTTGCGATTGAGCACCAGCCCGACGTATTGCACGCCCGATGTTTTAGGCAACGCCGACAGCACGGCTTCGGCATCGGCCATCTGCGGCACACGCTTGGGATTCACGAAGCTCGCGACTTCGATTCGACGCAAGCCCGCGCCGACCAGACGTTGAATCAGCTGCAGCTTGGTCGAGGTGGGCAGGATCTCCGGCTCGCTTTGCAAGCCATCCCGAGGGCCCACTTCAACAATTTCGATTGCGTGCGCCATGGACATTCTCCGGACGCGAATTCAGTCGATCAATGACTCTCGCAGGCATCACCGTCGGTGACGGCGCCGAACGAAGCGCTGCTCACATCGCGAGCATACTTCGCCAGCACGCCGCGACGAGTGTACGGCTCCGGCGCCTTCCACTGCTCACGGCGCTTCGACAATTCCTCGGCGCCGACGTCGACCTGAATCTCGCGCGTCTGTGCGTCGATGGTGATCTTGTCTCCATCGCGGATGAGACCGATGGGCCCGCCGACCGCAGCTTCCGGCGCGATGTGACCAACGACGAAACCACGACTGCCGCCGGAGAACCGGCCGTCGGTAATCAATGCCACCTTATCGGCCAGACCGGCGCCGGCGATGGCGCTGGTCGGGCTCAACATTTCGCGCATACCCGGTCCACCTTTGGGGCCTTCGTAGCGAATCACAACCACATCGCCGGCCGAGACCTTGCCGTCGAGAATGGCCTGCACCGAGGCTTCCTCGCCATTGAACACGCGCGCGGTGCCCGTAAACGACAGGCCTTCCTTGCCAGTGATCTTGGCCACCGAGCCTTCGGGCGCGAGATTCCCATAGAGCACGACCAGGTGACTGTCGGGCTTGATGGGATCCTTGAACGCGCGAACGATGTCCTGATTCTTCGGATACGGCTTCACGCCCTTCAGGTTCTGCGCCAGCGTCTTGCCGGTGACCGTCAGGCAGTCCCCGTTGAGCAGCTTCTCCTGCAGCAGGATCTTCATGAGTGGCTGAATACCGCCGATGCGGATCAGCTCCGACATCATGTATTTGCCGCTCGGACGCAGATCGGCGAGCACCGGCACCTTCTTGCCTATGCGCGTGAAATCATCGAGCTCCAGCGGCACGTTCGCGGCGTGCGCGATGGCCAACAAGTGCAGCACCGCGTTGGTCGAACCGCCCAGTGCGATCACCGTGACGATCGCATTCTCGAACGCTTCGCGCGTCATGATCTGCGACGGCGTGATGCCGAGCTTCGCGAGTTTCACGACCGCCTTGCCGGCGGCTTCACAATCCTGAATCTTGTGGCGTGACACGGCTTCCTGCGCCGAGCTGTTCGGCAAGCTCATGCCCATGGCTTCGATCGCCGACGCCATGGTGTTCGCCGTATACATCCCGGCGCAGCTGCCGGGACCAGGAATGGCTTTGCGCTCGATCTCGTCCATCTGCTTCTGCGTGATCTTG
>JBEVKA010000424.1:0-8508 GCA_040509855.1 Steroidobacter sp. | reverse complement strand
CGCAGCGCCGCTTCGACTTCACTCTCGTCGTTGACCAGGCTCGGACCGAGACGCGCGTACGAGACCTTGTACGGTGAGCTGGAGGCGACCACCTTGTGAGCCAGCAACTTCTGCACCGTCTCATCCGCGGACTGGCCTTGCACGATGAAACTAACGATGCCGGCCGAAAGTGCAGGATTCCTCGGCGTCACCACCGTCACCTTGGGAATCTTGGCCAATCCTTCCATGCACGAGGCTGTCAGCGTCGCAATCCGGTCGGCGATGCGCTTGATGCCGATGTTTCGATGAAACTCGAACGCTTCCGTCATCGCCCACTGATGTTCGTATGCTTTGAAGCCGCCTGGTGAGATCCACGATGCCTGCGTGGCCATCCGCGGCGCCTTGCCGCCCATCCACGCTTGCAACAGATCGCCACTGGAGAACGACGGAATGGTCGGACGTAGCAGCGCCCAGTTCTTCGCGGGCGCCCAGATGAGTCCGGTGCCGCGGGGAGCGAAGATCCATTTGTGAGTTCCGGCGGCGACGAAGTCGCAGCCCAGCTGCGCAATGCTCTCCGCCTGATTGCCCAGGCCATGAACCGCATCCAGCACGAGCAGCACACGATCCTGCTCGGCTCGCCCGCGATTCGCGCTGGCGATCACGTCGGCCAACAGACGAACGGGTAACTTCACGCCGGTGCTGGAATGAACCCAGGTCAAGCCGACGATGCGCGTACGTGGTCCAATCGCACGCCGCAACCGCTCTCGCATCTCGTCCGCCGAGGCCTGCGCAGCCTCATCGTAGAGTGAGATGCGTTTTGTGACGACGTTACTGCGTTCCGCCGCGTAACGGATCGCTTCATGATGCGAGTAGTGATCGTGAGTAGTCGCGAGAATCTCGTCTCCGGGCCGGAGCGTCAGACCGTTGTAGATCAGCGCCAGACCTTGCGTCGTGCTGTCGGTGAGCGCGATCTCACCCGGTTGCCCGCCAATGTAATCAGCAGCGGCACGCTGCACGCGGAACGGCAACGGCTCGTCGTGAACCTTGTTGTCGAAATACGCCTGCAAGCCCAGGCCGTGCTCCACAGTGGCGACGGGATTGGCGTCGAGCAGTCGGCGATAACGCTCAACGGCGTCTCGCACCGGACGCGGATGCGACACCAGGAAGAACTGCGAGAAATGCAGCAAACCGGGCGCCAGGTTGAACTGTGCGCGCACACTCGACCAGTCGGCAGAGCGAAGTGCGTTGTCATCCGCAATTGCAGACTGAGCCGCCGCCGCTCCGGCCATGGACACGCCCATCGTCGTTACAAAATCTCTTCGATTCATAGGGTCATCCGCTCAAAGCAAGGTGTTAAGGGTTGCTGGCAAAGCGATCAACGTCGCAGGCCGCGGGCGCCGCCCACCAGCATCAGCTCGCGACGCACTTCACGGATCGGGGGACGTGGCCGCGCAGCGCTGCCATTTGTAGACGTCGTTGTTCGCTTCGGCCCGCTGCAAGCCGACGACGTTCATGCGCAGAGCGCCGATCAGACAGGCGATCTCGGCGCGAGCCAGATCGGGCTCCCGCCGGATGAAGAACAGCATCAATCCGGTGCGCCGGGTCTCGCCGAGGAATTGCTCCCTGGTCGGTATCCTGGCGCCGCGGAAGTGAATACCTACACTGTCGTTCTCTTGGCTCATACACAGGTCCCGGAAATAAAAGGTGATGAACAAGATCGCGCCGCCCGCGTACTGACGACGCGGGCAGGCGCTGACATTTTTTTCTAGTCGTGCCGAATCACACTCCGTCTCGCTCGCGGGCTTCGCTCTGGATCTCGGCGAAAACCTTTTCGTCGCAGACCAGCACCGTGCGCTTCTGATAGCGAGGCAACGACGTATGCTTGGGATTGCCGGCCTTGGTCACGACGCTCACGCGCCACACTTCTTCACGGCACGAGTTGAGCGCCTTGTCATCCGCCTCGGCATGAGACGGAAACGCAGCCAGCAAGCCCATGAACAAACAACTCGTCGTCATCGCGGCCAGCGCCGCGGGTATTGGACGAAACATCTTCATACAATTCTCCTTTTTCATCAGTCTCTTCGGTTCCGAACGGCGGGCATGATCCGACATCGCCCCTTTAACAGGTGTGAAGTTCCGCCATTCGGAAGGTGAAGCGTTGCTATCGCACGGCGCGTGCGACAGCATTGGATACATTGCAACTCGACGAGGGACGTATGACGCGCCTGGCCAAGATGAGATTCATGATCTTGACGACCCTGCTGATCGCTCTCACCGCGCTGTTTGTAGCGCTGGCGGCGATGGCTGCGGACTCATCTCCTCGCTGCAATCCAGCCGGCACGCAGGCGCAGATGAATACATGCGCGACCAATGAGCTCGCCGAAGCCGATCGGCAACTCAATGCGACCTATCAATCCCTGTTGAAGAAATATGCGGACGACGCCGCATTCATTCAGAAACTGCGTGCCGCTCAGCGCGCGTGGGTGGCATTTCGAGATGCCGAGCTGGATGCGACTTACTGGTGCATGGAACCGAATCCGGCCGCGTGCTGGGGCAGCCTGCTGCCGCAGCGATATGCATCCTATAAATCAAAGCTCACATCGGAACGCACCGAGCGTCTGCGGCGGCTGCTCGCGAAAGGCCCGCCCGCGGACGGCTCTTCTCCTTAATCAACTTCTGGTCGGCGCCAGTTGCTTCAACAGCTGGCGCGCCGCCTTGAGATCGGCCGTGTCGAACCCTTCGGTGAAGCTCTCATGCACGGCACTTAACAGACTCCGCGCATCGGACACTCGCTCCTGCTCACTCCACAGGCGCGCGAGACTCATCGCGGTTCGCAGTTCCCATGCGAGCGCACCCTGCCGACGCGCGATTTCCAGAGACCTCAGCAATAGACTCTCGGCAGATGAGATCGACGCCGAATCGCCTTCCCGAATCAGCCGCTCCGCCTTCGCTCGCAAAATCTCCGATGTGTACCAACCGCTGCGGCCGCTCTCGGCGCGCACGATGGCATCCGTGCTCACCAAGTCTTCTCGCACCGACCCCAGGAAATCCAGATATTGAGAGGTCGTCAGCGGATCCGAAGACAGCCGCAACGGCTCGATCACTTGCCCTTCCGTCGGCGCCGTTTCCAGGATCACACGCAGGCATTCGGCCCAGAGCTGGTGATATTCCTGCGAGTGAGCGGTCGACTGCTCGTGCAACCGATCGAGCGCTTGTCTGGCTGCGAGTGTGTCGCCGCGCCACATGGTCACCACGATGACGACCAGCAGCGTCGTGCACAGCATGCGACGATTGCCGGAGCGTTCAGCCTCCGCGACACCTTGATACGCCATTTCTAGCGCCTGATCCGCGAATCCTCGCAGCCACAGCGATCGCGCAAGAATGGTGCGAATGTGACATCTCAGCAGCGCATCGATGGTCGCGGTCGTCGATGAACTCCTCGCCGTGCTGAGCGCCCACTGCGCATGCTGACACGCCAGCGCCTGATCGCCCGCGTAGTGATAAGCAACCGCCAACATGCGAAGCATCAGCGCCGCTTCGGGCGTGCTGGTTCGGACTCCGCGCTCACGAGCGGCCTTGGAGAGATTGATGGCGATCCGATAGTCGCGTTTGATGACGCGCTCGAACCAGAGGCTCCACAGCGCGATCTTGTGCTCCGGTTCGCCGTGAGCGATCTGTTGCAACACTGTGAGCTCACGCACGGTCGCTCCGTCCCGCCCACGCGAGCTCTCCAGAACATCTTCGAGGCCGGACAGCAACGCGCCCTCGGAGCCGTGCAAGATGTATCCATACAACTCGCTCCACGCCGGTTCGCCCAACGACTCGGCCGCGAGCACGAACTCGAACCACAATGAAGTGAGCGTGAGCTTGGTGCCGAGCGAACTGCCGGACGCACTCGAAAAACTCCAGCGCGTCGCCGCTCGCAGATCCTCGATGCGCGGGCCGAAGACACCGACCCACTCGGCGCCTTGCCGGACCAGCATCTGAATTTGCGCCGCGCCCAACGTGCACCACATCTGCGCGTGCCGATTGCGAACCGTCTCCAACTCTCCCGACTCGATGAGCTTTTCGCGAGCATAGGCGCGAGGCAGATCGAGCAGTCGATATGAAATCGTGTCTCCTCTGGCGTCGGCCTGCACCAGGGATTTTCGCGCCAGGCTCATCAGGCTCTCGAAGACACCGACATCCGAGAGGTTCGCATCGGCGGCGACCGCAGCCGCGCAGCCCAGACCGAAGCTGCCCGCGAACACCGACAGACGGCGAAAGGTCGCCTGTTCGATCGGCGACAGCAGGCGATGACTCCAGTCGAAAGTCGCTCGCAGCGATTGATGCCTCAGCTCGGCGGTGCGGCGGCCGTCGATCGACAGCACCAGCTCATCGCCCAAACTCACTTCGAGCATCCGCACGCCCAGCAGTCGAACATGGGCGGCAGTAATTTCTATGGCGAGTGGATTGCCTTCGAGCCGCCGGCAGATTTCACAAACCCGCCGCAGATCGTCATCGTCGAACTCGGTGTCGGCATAAGCCTCCGCCCGCGCCACAAACAATTGCACCGCTGGACACTCCAGCAACTTGGCGCGAGTTTGCGGACACTGCTCCGGCAACACTTCCAGCGGCGCAAGCTCGTGAACCGACTCTCCCGCCGCACGCAGCGGCTCCCGGCTGGTCGCCAGCACGTGAACTCGTGGCGCACTTTGCAGCACGTGTTCGGCCAGCTTTGCCGTCGCTTCGATCATGTGCTCGCAGTTGTCCAGAATGAGCAGCAACGACTGCTTCGACAGGCACGAGAGCACATTCGGCAAGGGATCCATCGCGAGCGGCGCGACCCCCAACACTGACGCCAGAGCATTCGTCACATGCCGCGCTTCGGTAATCGAAGCCAGGTCGACGAAGCAAACGCCGTTGGCATATGTCTCCGCCAGCGCATTGGCCACGCCGATGGCCACCGTGGTCTTGCCGCCTCCACCGGGACCTGTGATGGTCACGAATCGCTGTGCCGGTACTTTTTCGGCGAGCACTCGAATGATCGGTTCGCGCCCGATGATCGACGTGAGCCGCGGCGGCAGATTGTTTTTTCGCAGCGACTGCCGGACCGGCAGCCTCACCACGGAAGGATGTAACGTATCGACACTACGGCGATGGGCTGAATCGCCCTGCCGGGTTATCGGCGCGACGAAACGATAGCCGCGACCGGTCACATTCTGCACGTAGTCGTTATCAGGATCGGCATCACGCAGCGCTTTTCGCAACAGCGCGACGTGCACTCTCACGGTGCCCTCTTCCACCACGGTGTTCTGCCACACCTGACGGAGCAACTCACGACAGCTGAGAATCTCGCCGGCGCTCTGAGTCAACGCGAGCAGGATGGCGATAGCACGACTCCCGGCGGGAATCTGCACGCCATCCTTGCACAGCTCGTAGCGAGTGCAATTCAGTTGAAACGGGCCAAATGAAATGAGGTCGTCGCCCGCCCGGGGCGACGATTCTTCGGAAACGCTAGTCATTCGATACCGGCGTCGGGCGCCGCTGTCCCGGACAACTGTTCGGGCTCAGACTGGCCAACGCACTTGAATGTCGCCAATGGTGCGAATGCCTCCGCTGCCGCGAACCGGCAGCGGCTCACCGCCGAGCTGCAGATGTGGCAAACGCTCGGTCAGCGCCGCGAGGCATTCCTCGAGTTCCGCCATCGCCAACGCTGCGCCCAGGCAGTAATGCACGCCGCCTCCAAACACCAGATGTTTGCGAGGATGATCGGTGCGCGTGATGTCGAACCGGTCGGGATCGAAATACAACGCGGGATCACGCATGGCCGAGAGCGTCGACAGCGACAACATACTGTTGCGCGGGATGGTCCAGCCATCGAGCTCGATGTCTTCCAGAGCGATCCGCATGAACGATCCCACCGAGGGCTCGTAACGCAGGCATTCGGCCACGGCGCCGGGAATGAGCGCTGCATCCCGACACACGGCGACCCACTGCCAGGGGTGCTGTAACAGCAGCGAGACCTGAATGGCGATGGCGCCACGAGTGGTGTCGCTGCCAGCGAGAATCAGCGTGACGATCTGGATCAACGCTTCGACGGCGGAGAGCTGCTCGGATTCATCGAGCGCCGCGACGTATGACGTCAGGAAATCGGCGGCCGGCCTGGCGCGCCGATCCTGCAACAGGCCACGAGTATAAAGAGAAAGCTCACGCGCAGCCTCCTGCAACTCGGGCACATCTTCACGCTTGAACGACGAACTCAACGCACGTGCCAGCTTGTATACGTGACGCGTGAATTCAGGAATATCGTGCGGCGGGATGCCCAGGATCTCACAAATCACCCGCGCCGGAACCCAGGAAGCGAAATCCTCGACCAGGTTCATCCGGCCTTTGGGCAGATGCGTGTCGATGATCTGGTGCGCGATCGCGCGGATGCGGGGACGCAGTTGAGTAATCAGATTGTATGCAAACGCGCGCGCCACGGGCATGCGCCGACGGCGATGGTCCAACCCGTTGGACAGCAGCATCGTGTGCTTGAAGAAGTCGAACAGCGCACCCTCGACCACGCCGCGCGACGCGGCCATTTCGGTTTCCATCTGCCGGGTGCGCGCATCGGTGACGAGCCCGACGACATCGCTCGCACGCAAGGCCACGTAGACGCCATCGTCGCGTTTAACCACCGGCGTGAGCGCTCGGTGCAAGCGAAAGACCCGGTGTGGTTGACTCTCGACCTCCTGCGAAGCAATCGTCGGCGGTTCGCGGCGCATTCCCTGCACGGCGCCTTCAAGCATCATCGTCATAGCGGCATTTCACGGCACTTCAATCGGAGCTCAATACTGCCTCCCGGAGCCAAGAACAGGTGTTAATTAGCGTTCTCGGTCTGCGTTTCAGCGCTACGCGAGCTGCTGAATGCGAGCGTAGGCACGCGGCAGATCGTTCAGCCGGTATACGATGTCGCCTTCAGTCAGGGTAGCGACGATCAGCGATTTTCGAGTCAGGCTGATGAGGCACTCACGCACCACCTGACGCGTCAGTCGTTCATCTGCGATGGCGGCAATAGCGAGGTCCTGATTGAAGTTACCGGCGAATGCCGACAGACGCTGGAACACCAGCTGCTCGTCCCGCGACAGCAGGCTGTAACTCCAGTCGAAGCTGGCGCGCAATGTTTGATGCCGGCGCTCGGCCGTGCGACGCCCTTCGATCGCAAGGTACATCGCATCGTTCAAACCCGTCGACAGCGACTTCATGCCCAGCCAGCGCACCTGTCCGGCCGCAATCTCGATGGCGAGCGGGTTGCCCGCGAGGCGCCGACAAACATTCGCCACCAGCGGCAACTCGTCCGCACCGATCTCGGCGCCAGCGTGAGCACTGGCGCGCTCCACGAACAGTCGAATCGCCGGGAGCGACATCAGCTCCTCGCGCGATGTTCCATCGCTCACAGCATGCAGCTCCAACGGCGCGAGTTCGTGCGTGAACTCTCCGCTGGCGCGCAGCGGCTCGCGGCTGGTAGCCAGGATATTCACGAGCGGACAATGTCGAAGCACGCTCTCGGCCAGTCGCGTCGCGACTTCGATCATGTGCTCGCAGTTGTCCAACACCATCAGCATCGACTGTTTCGATAGATTCGCCAGGATCTGCGCCAGCGGATCCGATGCCACCGTCGATACACCGAGCGCGGCAGCGAGCGTGCTCCAGACCTCTTCCGGTCGTCGCAGCGACGCGAGGTCGATGAAACAAACACCGCGTTCGCGATTGGCCGCGAGTGATTCGGCTGCTTTGATCGCCACCGTGGTCTTGCCGATTCCGCCCGGTCCCGTGATCGTCACGAATCGCACGCGAGCCACGCGTGCGGCCACTGCGAGAATCGTCTGCTCGCGACCGAACACTGGCGTCAGCAGGTGTGGCAGATCGTTGCTGCGAGCAGGCTGCCGAAGCGGCCACTTGAGCACTGTCGGAGGGGATGTGTGTACGATCGGATCCACCGATCGACGCAGGCGTGACACCGCCGCGGCGAAGCGATAACCCCGCCCCGTCACATTGTGTACATAGTCGCTCTCGGGATCCGCTTCACGCAGCACCTTACGTAACAAAGCCACGTGCACTCGAATGGTGCCGTCTTCAACCACGATGTTGGGCCACACACGTCGGAGCAACTCGCGGTTGCTCAGCACTGCGCCCGCCTTCTCCGTCAGCGCCAGCAGGATCTCCATCGCGCGGCTGCCCATCGCCAACCGGCTGCCGTTCTTCAGCAACGCGCGCCGAGTGCGGTTCAACTGAAAGGCGCCGAACGTAACGATGTCTTCACCAAAAAATGCCTGCGCATCATCCAGGTGCATATTCATTCAGTCTCCCGATTCCCTGTCCTCGCGCGAACCGATACGACAGCCTCGATCTGCTTTCGTTCCAACGCTGCCATCGCTGGATTTCGCGCCAACTTGGGCGCGCAGCATGCCCGCGTTGCAATCAATTGCACTCGCCCCAATGAACGCTTGTTCAGGCCCCACATCCGTGCTTGGCGCGCACGGCCCCTAACAGCATTGTGTTATT
>JBEVKA010000423.1:0-3890 GCA_040509855.1 Steroidobacter sp. | reverse complement strand
CGTCCTGCCACTCGGTAATGAGCGCCACGACTGGATGCGGAGACGCACGATTGAACTCGGTCGAATGCGCGCCCTGCAGCCCGGCCACGTTGCGCGCGAATTCGATGATCGCCAGTTGCATGCCCAGGCAAATGCCGAGGTACGGAATCTGGCGCTCGCGCGCGAAACGGATCGCCTGAACCTTGCCTTCGATGCCGCGCTCGCCGAAGCCGCCGGGCACCAGGATCGCGTCGACGCCTTCCAGGCAGCCGACGCCATGTTTCTCGACGTCGGTCGCTTCGACAAACTGAATATTCACGCGCGTACGTGTGCGCACGCCTGCATGCGTGAGCGCTTCGGACAGCGAAATGTAAGAGTCGCGCAGGTTGACGTACTTGCCGACCATCGCGATCGTGACTTTGCCGTCCGGGTTCGCCTTCGCGTTCACCACCTGCTTCCACTCGCCGAGATCGGCCGGCGGCACATCCAGACGCAGTTTGTCCACGACGATGTCGTCCAGGCCCTGCTCGTGCAACAGCTGCGGAATCTTGTACAGATCGTCGGCGTCCACGGCCGAGATCACGGCGCGCTCCTCGACGTTGGTGAACAGCGCGATCTTGCGTCGATGCTCGGCGGGCAGCGCGTTGAACGAGCGGCACAACAGGATGTCCGGCTGAATGCCGATCGAGCGCAGCTCTTTCACCGAGTGCTGGGTCGGCTTGGTCTTGATCTCGCCCGAGCTCGGGATGTACGGGATCAGGGTCAGGTGCATGTACAGAACGTTGTTACGACCCAGCTCCACACCCATCTGACGAATGGCTTCCAGGAACGGCAGCGACTCGATGTCGCCGACCGTGCCGCCAATCTCCACCATGCAAATGTCGGCGTCGCCCGCGCCCATGCGGATGCAATGCCTGATTTCGTCGGTGATGTGCGGAATCACCTGCACCGTCGCGCCGAGATAGTCGCCACGCCGCTCCTTGGCGATGACGCGCTCGTAAATGCGCCCGGTGGTGAAATTGCTATTGCGCGAAGTGGTGGTGCGAACGAAGCGCTCGTAGTGACCGAGGTCGAGATCGCTCTCGTAACCGTCGGTGGTGACGAACACCTCGCCGTGCTGAAACGGACTCATGGTGCCCGGATCGACGTTGATGTACGGATCCAGCTTGACCATGCTGACTTTGAGTCCGCGGGACTCGAGGATGGCGCCGAGGGACGCTGCGGCAATGCCTTTACCCAGCGAGCTGACTACACCGCCGGTTACACAGATAAAACGCGTCATCTTAAGCACCGTCGCAAAGAAGGGTGGGATCGAACGTGATGCGCCGGGAAGCGGGTTGCATCACTGGAATCACGACGGGAGCGCAGTGTATCTCAACCGACGCAGCGCCGGTAGGCCCGATCCGGAGTTTCTAATCAGCGCGGGCGGGGCTGACTTTCGATGCGAGGACGTCCTTGCCAAAGAATGCTGTACGCCGGCTCGCCTTCGCGTGCCGCGAACTCGGCTTCAATCCACAAATCGCCGACAGCGAGCAGCCGGTCGCGCGCGTAAATCAGCGGTAGTCGATCCCGCCACCAGGGCAGGATGGCGGCCGCTTGCAGCAGTTTCTTCAGCTTGCGATGGCAGGCATGACCCGCCGGCAGCAACGACTCGCCGCCGGCGCGAAACCTCACTTCGAGCGAGTCGCCGATCCTGGCGGCGCTCAGGCCCCCCGAAACGCTGTTCTCCAGGCGCAGCTCACCCAACGCCGAGGGCAACGCGAGCGGGCTCGTTGCCGGCCATGCCAGTCGCTGGTCGAGATCGAGATCAGGCAAGCACGGCTGGCAGTAGAGCAAGTCGCGATGGCGCCGAACTTCCCAACCATCCCACTCCATGCAAGGAATGCGGTCGACGCCGGCAGCCAGCATTTCGTGCTCGATCGCTATGAGCTTGCGAGTCGACGTAGCGCGCGCTCCGCGGCCTCGAATCCAAAAGCGCAAAAGATTGCGGCGTCGCTCAGAATCGAGCAGGCGCAGTCGCTCGACGTCCAGACACTCACCGACGAGCGCGCCGTCCGCATCGAGTGCGGCAAGCTGGTCGAGCAATCGGCTCGCCGCCTGCAAATGTTCGGTGGATCGAGCCGCTGTCTGCGCCGTCGACGGCCAACGCTCGCGCAAAGGCGCGATGATTTTTCGCCGCAGGAAATTGCGATCGAGCGAAAGATTTTCGTTGGAAGGATCGGACAGCCACGTCAAGCGCTCCGCCCTCGCCCACTGTTCGAGCTCGGCTCGCGTGAATGCAATCAAAGGTCGTGCAAGCCAACCTTTCGCGAAAGGTTGCATCGCCGGCATCGCGCTCAAGCCGGGCAGGCCGGCGCCGCGCATCAGCGCCAACAGCAATGTTTCGAGTTGATCGTCGGCATGATGCGCGCTGAGCAAATATTCGCCGTCACGAAGAATGTGACTCAACGCTTGATAGCGCGCCGCGCGAGCGGCGGCTTCGAGACCGAGCGCTTCGATGTGATCGACGCTGACGGCCTGAGAAACGAATTCGACGCCGAGCGCACGAGCCTGCCGGTCGCAATGAGCACTCCATGAAGCAGAGTCGGCATGCAGCCCATGATCGATATGAACGGCGCGCAGCGGATGACGCTGCAGCCGAGCCATCGCATGCAACAAAACCGTGGAATCGAGCCCGCCGCTGAAAGCGACGCAGACGGCTGCGTCGCGCGGTAGAGCCAAGCGCGTGTCGAGCTGCTGGTGAAGTTCTGACGGTGAAAACACTGCTGGCCATTCTGACCAGTCACCAGTCAGTAGTCACCAGTCACTTCTATCCGTCGCTGTAAACGCCGTAGCCGCGCAGCCGCTTGTCTCGCGCGCTCATCAACTGTTCGAGCGGCTTGGCCTGCAGTTCGTTGAGATGACGCAGCAGCGCTTCTTTCAAGGTATCCGACATCATCTGCGGATCGCGATGCGCGCCGCCGAGCGGTTCCTTGAGCACTTCGTCGACCACGCCGAGCTTGGCGATGCGCTCGGCGCTCACGCCCATGGCTTCGGCCGCCAGATCTTTCTTATCGGCGCTCCGCCACAGGATGCCGGCGCAGCCTTCCGGAGAAATCACCGAATAGATGCTGTACTGGAGCATCAACAGCCGGTCGCCGACACCGATGGCCAGCGCGCCGCCCGAGCCACCCTCGCCAATCACCACGCTGATGATGGGCACTTCCAGGGTCGACATCTCGAACAGGTTACGGGCGATGGCTTCACTCTGGCCGCGCTCTTCGGCGCCGACGCCGGGATAGGCGCCCGATGTATCGATGAAGGTGATGAGCGGCAGCTGGAAACGCTCGGCCATGCGCATCAGGCGCAGCGCCTTGCGATAGCCTTCCGGCTTGGGCATGCCGTAATTGCGACGCACGCGCTCCTTGGTGTCGCGGCCCTTCTGCTGGCCGATCAGCATCATCGGCCGGCCTTCCAGCCGCGCGACGCCGCCGACGATGGCGTAATCGTCGGCATACATCCGGTCGCCGTGCAGCTCCTGGAAATCAGTGAAAATGGAGCTGACGTAATCGAGCGTGTATGGCCGCTGCGGATGACGCGCGAGCTGCGCGATCTGCCACTGGCTCAAGTTGGAAAAGATGCTCGTGGTCAGGGCGCGGCTCTTGGCGCGCAGGCGAGCGATCTCCTCGCCGATGTTCACCTCGGCGTCGTTGGAGACGAACTTCAGCTCGTCGATCTTCGCCTCCAATTCGGCGATCGGCTGCTCGAAGTCCAGGAAATTCATTGCCATGCAAACAGTTGCCTCATCCTTCGGAGGCGCGAACATAGCGGGGGCCAGCGCGAAGGGCAAGCAGGGAGCCCGGACCACGTAGGCCGCCTGGCGGGCCGGCAGGACCGCCGAAGCCGCCTGAACCGACCGAACCACTTGACCC
>JBEVKA010000422.1:0-8387 GCA_040509855.1 Steroidobacter sp. | reverse complement strand
AAGCGCTTCCGGCAATATCGAAGGCGGTGCTGCCGCGCTGACGATGGAACAGCGCCTCGCCGATGCGCAGTCCGTGCAGCTCCCATATTTCATCGTCGCGATGGTGCTGATCGTGTTGGCCATCGTCATCGCTCGCTACAAATTGCCCGACCTCGACGCGAAAGCTCGCCGTCTGGATGCCGAGGAGCGCAAGCATCACTCGCTGTGGAAACATCGCAACCTGATCCTGGGCATTCCGGCGATTTTCATTTATCTGATTGCCGAGATCGGCGTCAGCAACCTGTTCATCAACTTCGTGTCCTCGCCCGAGATCGGCAACATCACGCACGCGCAGGCGTCGAACTACCTGTTCCTGTTGTGGGGTGGAATGATGGTGGGCCGCTTCGTCGGCAGCCAGCTGATGCGCAGCTTCCCGGCGGAGAACATCCTGGCAGCCGCGAGCATCGGCGCGTTCGTCGTCATGATGGTGACCGTGTTCGCGACCGGCAAGCTCGCCATGTGGAGCCTGATCAGCGTCGGCCTGTTCCACTCCATCATGTTCCCGACCATTTTTACGCTCGGCATTCGCGGCCTGGGCGCGTTGACCGAGGAAGGCTCGGGCCTGCTGATCATGGCGATCGCCGGCGGCGCGCTGGTGGTCGTTCAGGGCAAGCTGGCGGACGCGTTTGGCCTGCAGTGGTCGTTCCTGCTGACCGCCATTTGCGAGCTCTACGTGCTGTTCTACGCGGTCTGGGGCTGCAAGGTGACCGGCGCCGCCGAGAAACCCCAGCAACTCAGCGTCTGACCCCGCTTCGATCCGCCTGGCGGTGCCATTGAGGGACCGCCCGGCAAGCGCGTCGTAATCCCCAAGGGGGCGCTCAATCGCGAGCGCCTCACGACTAGTAGATAACTAGCGAAATGCAGTGGGGGATCAATGAAGCGTTCTGGTTCAGCGGCCTGGCTGCCGCGCGCCCGTGGGGCATGGTTGAGTCCGTTCATCCTGGGGTTTGTCGTCAGCGTGCCTGCCTCGGGGCAGGAACTCGAAGAAGTCGTGGTCACGGGCGTGCGCGAAACCCAGCGTACATCCATCGAAATGAAACGCGCCGCGACGGTCATCGTCGACGGCATCATCAATGACGAAATCGGCGCGCTGCCCGAGAACTCGGTCGGCGATACGCTCGAACGCATCACCGGCGTGGCCGGCGATCGTTTCAAGGGCAACGCCAATGAGCTGTCGGTCCGCGGCCTGGGCCCGACGTTGAGTTTCTCGACCTTCAACGGCCGCGAAGTCAGCACCGCCGGTCCGGATCGCTCGGTGGCGTTCCAGCAATTCCCTTCCGAACTGGTCAGCGGCGTGCTGGTCTACAAATCACAGCAGGCCGATTTTCCCGAAGGCGGCATCGCCGGCGTGGTCGGGCTGCGTTCCATCAAGCCGCTCGATATCGACAGGCGTCGCATTCAAGGCGAAGTGCGCGCGGTGTATCTGCCCAAGGACGCTGCCATCGCCGGCCGCGACGGGCTCGGCGATCGCTCCAACATTTCCTACACCGACCGCTTCGACACCGGCATCGGTGCGATCGGCGTCAGCCTGGGCTATCAGCACCAGGATCAGGCCGCGCCCGAGGATTACTTCACCACCAACGCAACGTTCATTCCGTGCGTGACGTCGGCGAACAATCCGGCGCTGATTTCCGGACCGACGGCTGGACAAACCGCGGCCGGTACGACCGTCAACTGCAACAACACGACCGCAGCGGGCACCACCGTTGGCCCGCGTTACTTCGCGACCACTTCGCGCAGCTTCCAGCAGAAGGAAACCAGCGAAGTCCGCGATGGCGCGATCGGCACCGTGCAATGGCAGCCGACCGAAAACCTCGACATCACCATCGACGGTCAATATTCCAATCGCGAAAGTCTCGAACTGCGCAACATGCTTGCGATCACCGAGGCGGCGCGCGGTATTCGTCCGTTGGTGATCGGCGGCGAGGGCAACGATTTCAGCCAGGGATCGCTCATCAGCTACGCCGGCAATTCCAATCTGGAAGTGCAGATGGAGCGGCGCCTGCGCGAAGAGGATTATCGCGGCGGCGGCGCGACGGTGACGTGGAATCGCGATCGCTGGGAAATCGCAGGCGACATTTCGTATTCCAAGTCACATCGCACCGAGCTGCAGAAGGCGAGCAACATGCGCGCTCCGCAGCGCGTGGTGTACATCTACGACCGCTCCAACGACGAAGTGCCGAACGTCACCTTCAGCAATTTCGACATCACCAATCCGGACAACTTCCTGACGGTGACGCCGGCGAACAATACCAACTACGCGCGCTATCGCCTGGTGACGGATCGTTACGACGAGATCGGCGCCGCGCGTTTCGACGTGACCTACGAGCTGGACGGATTCCTGACGGCGATCAAGAGCGGCGTTCGCTACTCCGAGCACGAACGCACCAACGACGCCAACAACAACAACGACCGGGCGATTCCCATCACCTACGACGGGCGTACGCCGGCGCAGCTGATCGCGGCGGCCAACCAGAATTGCCGCCGGCCGTTCGCGACCGACTCGTTCATGTCGGGTTCGGATACCAATATCAACTCGTGGGCGCTGTTCGACAACGATTGCGTGTTCCGCACCTACACCGGCCAGGACACGCTGCCGCTGCTTGCCGATTCGCGCGGGCCGGAAGACATCAATGTCACCGAGAAGATCAGTGCGTTCTATGTGATGTCCAATTTCGCGTCCGAGTTGTGGTCGAAGCCGATGGCCGGCAACTTCGGCGTGCGTTACGTGCGCACGACAGTGGATTCGAAAGGTTATCGCTCGGAAGTCATCGTCACGCCGTCGGTTGCTGGCTCGGCGGCGACTATCACCGTGGTGCCGGGCACGCTCACGGAGATCAAAGGTTCGGGCGACTATGATTACGTCCTGCCCAGCGCCAATGTGAGTTTCGAGCTGACCGATGTGACCAAGCTGCGATTGGCGGCGTATCGTGCGCTGTCACGCGTTGGCATCGAAGAGTTCAACGTCGGCGTCAGCCCGATCGCGGACGCGACCGCGACGACGGTGCAGGGCGTGCTAGCGAATTCCAACACCGGTAATCCGCAGCTGAAACCGCTCATCAGCTGGAATCTGGACGCGTCGCTGGAGTTCTATTTGTCGCAGGACACGCTGGTGTCGTTCGCCAGCTATTACAAATGGCTCAAGGGCGCGTCGTTCGATGCCGCGCAACCGTTCCCGACGTCCATCGTCGCCAACGGCCAGCTCGTGACATTCAATGCCATCGCGCCGGCCAACGATCAGGAGCGGCGTGAGTTGTATGGTTTCGAGTTGACCGGCAGCCACGCGTTCACTTACTTGCCGTCGCCGCTCGACGGCTTCGGCGTGACCGGCGGGTACAACTACGTCGAGTCGGACTTCGAGTTCCCGGATCCCACGACGGTCGCGCCGTACGTCGATCCGGCCGGGTTGCGCGGCTTGTCCAAGCATACGGCCAATGGCTCGCTGTACTGGGAAAAGTTTGGATTCTCGCTGCGCGCCTCGTATGTGTACCGCTCGGACTACTCCAAGCCGAATAGCGGCACGCTGCGTAACGTGGACAGCTCGGGCTATCTGAACCTGTCGGCGCAGTACGATGTGACATCGTATTTGCAGCTCAAACTGCAGGCGCTCAACGTCACCGATACGCGAGACATCATGTACAAGGCCGGCGGCGACTCCATCACCGAAGTGAGCGAAAGCGGCACGCAGTACTATTTCGGAGCGCGCGTGCGCTTCTAGTCATGAAATACGCCATGTGGCCATTGCTCGTCACGCTGCTGCTCGCGCCTCTCGCCACCTTGGCGGAGGGGCGGGCGGCGGCGCCGGCTTGCAATGGCTCACAGGGCTATTTCGAAGCGTTCGGCGGTCGGCGAACTTTCATTCTGCGTCCGGACTGGCTGGCAGCGACGAAGGCGCGCGGCGCGAGCGATCTCGTTCAGGCCGCGGCGTGGAAACAATTGTTTGCAAAGGCCGACGCGGCGCTGACCGGTGCGACGTATAGCGTCGTCGACAAAACTCGCACGCCGCCGAGCGGCGACAAGCACGACTACATGAGCATGGGCCCGTACTGGTGGCCCGATCCGAAACAACCCAACGGCGAGCCGTATATCCGTCGCGACGGCGAAGTGAATCCCGAGCGCAATGGGGACGCATTCGACGCGACGCGAATGGATCGCATGGGCGCGGCGGTCGAAGCACTCTCGCTGGCTTATTACTTCAGCGAGGACAAGCGTTACGCTCTCAGGGCCGCTGAATTAGTGCGCGCTTGGTTTCTCGCGCCCGTGACGCGAATGAATCCTAACCTGTCCTTCGCGCAGGCCGTGCCGGGCAGAACCGCCGGCCGTGCCGAAGGTGTGCTGGACACATTGCGGCTCACGCGAGTCGTCGAAGGCATCGGCCTCATCGCACCGTCGGAAACTTTGAGCAGGCAAGAGCTGGCCGCGCTGGAGCGCTGGTTCACCGACTACACGACCTGGATGATGACCAGCGTGAACGGTCGCGAGGAGCGCGAAGCCGACAACAATCACGGCTTGTGGTACGACCATCAACTCGTGCACTTCGCTTTGTTCGCACGCCGCGACGACATCGCACGTGAAGTCATCGAGCAAGTCGCCACTGGACGCTTCGAGAAACAAATCGAACCCGACGGCAAGCTGCCTCGCGAACTGAAACGCACGCGCGCCTATCACTACACGATCTACGCGTTGCAAGCGGCGACCGGTCTCGCCGGCCTGAGCGCCTGCGTGAACGTGAATTTATGGCAAACGCCCGGCGCCACGCGGCTCGAGGCGGCGCTGAGCTACATCGCGCCTTATGTCGGCCGCGAGCGCGAGTTTCCATATCCTGACCTGAAGCCCGGCCCGGACGAAGGCAGCTTCGAGCTTTTCTCACGCGCGGCCTGGGCTTACGGCGATGTGAAGTATCAGCGTGCCGCCCGGGTGCTGGCGGAATACAATCCCACCAGCCTGATCCAGCTGACGATTGCGCGACCATGACCGGCAGTCCGCATCCAAACCTGCTTTCCGAGTCGGCGCGCGAAGCCTTCCTGCGCCGGCTCTCCGAGTCCTATCGTCAGCCGCTCACCGCGTATTTTCAGCGTCGCGTGCATTCACGCATCGAAGCCGAAGACCTGACGCAGGAAGTGTTCCTGCGCCTGGTGCGGCGGCTCGATGTGGAAGCCATCGATAATCCCGAAGCGTTCGTGTTCCGGACCGCGGTCAACCTGTTGCGCGATCGTTCCCGGCGCGGCAAGACGCATCAGAGTCATCTGGTCGAGCTGACGCATCACCATCCCGACATCGAGGAGTTGTCGCCGGAGCGCGTGTTCGACAGCCGGCAATCGCTGACGCTGGTGCTGAGCGTGCTGGAAGAGCTGGACGAGCGCAGTCGCGACGCATTCATCCTGCATCGACTGGAAGGCATGAAGCACGCGCAGATCGCGGACCTGATGGGCGTGTCGGTGAGCTCGGTGGAGAAATACATCATCAAGGCGCTGTCGCTGCTGGCGAAGCGATCGGCGGTTAAATGAACATGACTTCGAATCCAGGGCTGGATGATGAAGTGCGGGAACAGGCGGCTGCCTGGGTCGTGCGCCTTCATGGCGAGCCGAGCGCGGTGGACCTGGAGCGCTTCGAGCAGTGGTGCAATCTCGATCCGCGTAACGAGCGGGCGTTCGACGAGGCGCTCGCGGCTTGGATCAATGTGGGCGAACATGCGACTGCCACCAGAATCCTCGCCATGCGCCACGCGGCGTTGGGTCGTGCGCGACGAGCCGAGCGACGCGGGACCAGCGATCCATGGAAATGGCGCGCACTCGCTGCGGCGATTTGTTTGTTTGTGCTGGCGCCGATCATCAGCGTCGTTTGGTACAAGACGCGGCCGCCGGCCGAACAGATCTTCCAGACCGCGCATGGCGAGCAGCGCGTGATCGTGCTAGCCGATGGATCGCGGATGTCGCTCGACGCGCTGTCCGAAGTGCGCGTGAGCTATACGCCGGACGTACGCAATCTCCAGTTGATCTCGGGGCGCGCGAACTTCGAGGTGACCAAGGACGTCACTCGTCCGTTCAAGGTTCGCTCCGGTCCGCGCATCGTCACCGCCCTCGGTACTGTATTCAGCGTGGAACGCGAAGCGGCCGATGTCGTGGTGACGCTGGTCGAAGGCAGCGTCGCCGTCACGACGCGTGATGTGCCGAACGCGCACATTCAACTACGACCCCTGCAGGAACTGCGCATCACCGACAGCGGCCAGGTCAGCCTGCGCGATGGCATCGATCCGGTGCAGGCACTGGCATGGCGCGATGGCAAACTCATATTCGACGACGAGCCGCTGCGATCGGTGGCGGCACGTATGAACAACTACGGCGCGACTCGCATCGAGGTGACTGGCGAAGCCAATGACCTGCGCGTCGGCGGTGTGTTCAAGGCGGGGGACACCATGGCGTTCGTGGACGCCATGCAAATGTACTTCCCGCTCGCGGTCAGTCACGAGTCAAACGCTGTCACGTTGCGCATGGCCAATCCGGACCAGGCTCGCAAGCTGGCCCGTTGAGGAACCCGGTGGCAGCCGCGTCGTAAGTTTTACGGGCCAATGAGCCCGAGAGATCTGCCTAGATGCAGACGAAATTCGAGTCGCAGGGGGTCAGATGAAGTCCGTTTGTGGAGCGCGCAATCGGCTCGGGTTGAGAGCAGCTGTCATGTCCGCATTAGCGGCCGCCACGGGTGTCGTGATTCCGGCTTTGGCCGACGGCTCGACGCAGGTCTACGAATTCAACATTCCACCCGGCGACCTGGGCGACGCGTTGCGCGCCTTCGGCGCCACCGCCGATGCGCAGATCCTGTTTTCTCCCGACGTGGTGCGTGGCCGGCGCAGTACCGCCGTGCAGGGACGCTTGTCCGTGAATCAAGCGATGGATTCGCTGCTGGCCAATACCGAACTCACCTTCAAGCGCACACCCAACAACGTCATCCTGATTGCGCAGGCTGAACAAGCTCCGCCGCCACCGCGGCCCGCCGCGACGACATCGCAAGCGGTCGAGCAGCAGGCGGAGGAGCTGCAACAGTCGAGCATCGTGGAGGAAGTGATCGTCACCGCCGGCAAGCGACTGGAAAACATCCAGGACGTACCGGCATCGATACTGGTCGTGACTGACATTGCGCTGGAGCGCGCCAACATTCGCGACTTCGATGACATCGTCAAAGTCGCGCCGTCGGTCACGATCACCAAGACTACGCAGCCGGGCAACAACAGCATCAATATTCGCGGCATCGGCACGTATGCATACAGCATCGCGACCGAGCCCAGCGTGGCGGTGGTCATCGACGACGTACCGCAGGCATTCCAGGCCGCGACGTTCTCGGCGCTGGTGGACGTGCAGCAGATCGAAGTATTGCGTGGCCCGCAGAACACTCTGTTCGGCAAGTCAGCCTCCGCTGGCGTCATCAACATCACCACCCAGCCGGTGACGGATGAATTCACCGCGCGCGTCGATGCGATGACCACCGACGATCACGAGTATCGCGTGCAGGGCTCGGTCTCCGGCCCGATTTCGGACACGCTGAAGTTCCGCCTGTCCGCCAACAACAGTGACTATCGCGGCAACATTTATAACCTCACCACCGGCAACTGGCTCAATGGCCAGCAGGACACGACGGTGCGCGGCAAGCTGGTTTGGACGCCGACCGAGGATTGGACCATCCAGCTGTCGCCGTACTACACCAAGACCGACGCGTCGTGCTGCACGGCTACGGAATATTTTGTTTCTCCAGGCGCGACCACTGGCGGCGCGGCGACTGGCCCGAGCCGCATTCCTCAATCGCAGTTTCTCGCCGGCATCACGCCGGGGCCGAATAATCGCGTGTTGCGCATGGACGTCGATTCGCAAGGCGATGCCGAGGACTACGGCGCGGGTTTGAAGATCGTGCGCGATGTGGGTGGGTTCTCGCTCGCTTCGATTTCTTCCTACGATCATTATCAGCTCGACGACCGGCAGGACACGGATTCCACCGACATCGACTTCTCGGTGTATCAACCGATCTCGCCGCGCGGTGGCTCGGCCAACGGCGGCTATTTCGACATCGAGTCGACCACGCAGGAGTTCCGGCTCACTTCGCCGGACGATCGACTGCGCTATGTCACGGGCTTGTTCTTCAGCGACACGCGTTCGGAACGTTATTTCGTGCGCGGCTCGAACACGCTCGATGACTACAACGTTGCGCCCAATCCGTCGTCGACGCCGGCGAACCTGCCGACAACCAACAGCACGGCGTATTCGCGTTATCTGTCGACGGCGCGTGCGACGAATTACGCGTTGTATGGGCAAGGCAACTTTGGCCTCACCGATAGTCTCGATATCCTCGCGGGCTTGCGC
>JBEVKA010000421.1:0-7296 GCA_040509855.1 Steroidobacter sp. | reverse complement strand
CAAGGTGATGGAAGGTCACACGCTCGCCGATGGCCTCTCGGATTTTCCAGGCGTGTTCCCCGAGCTGTACATCGCGACCGTCGCCGCAGGCGAACAGTCGGGTCACCTCGATACCGTTTTGGAACGTCTCGCGGACTACACCGAGAACCGCGAGCAGCTCCGCAGTCGCACAGTGAACGCGATGCTCTATCCGGTGTTGTTGTTCGTGGTCTGTATCTCCATCGTCGCGCTGCTGCTCACGTTCGTGGTACCGAAGATCGTCAAGCAGTTCGAGAACTCCAAGGCCGAGCTGCCCATGCTCACCCAGATTCTCATTGGTATCTCCGATTTCCTACGCGACTGGGGTTTGTTACTGCTCGCGGGCCTGGTGCTTGCCGGATTCGCATTCAAGCGATGGTTGCGCGATCCCGCTGCGAGACGTCGCTTTCACGCAGCACTGCTGCGAGTGCCATTGGTAGGCAAAGTGGTACGCGGCTCGAACACTGCTCGTTTTGCGCGCACGTTCTCGACGCTCACTTCCAGCGCCGTGCCTGTGCTCGAAGCACTGCGCATCTCCGGCGAAGTTGTCACCAATCTACCGATGCGAGACGCCGTTCAGGATGCAGCCGCGCGCGTGCGTGAAGGCGCACCGATCGGCAAGTCGCTGGGCGCGACCAAGATATTCCCGCCGATGATGATCCACCTGATCTCCAGCGGCGAGAGCAGCGGCGAGCTGGAGACGATGCTGGATCGCGCAGCTACCAACCAGGAACGTGAAATGGATTCCATTTTGAGCACCGCGGTGGGGCTGCTCGGACCCATGATGATCCTGTTCATGGGCGGCATGGTGCTCATCATCGTGCTGGCGATGCTGCTGCCGATTTTCCAGCTCAATCAGCTGATTCGATGAACAAGCTGCGAGCGCGTCGCCGCTGACGGCGCGTGACTGCCGCATCGAATCCGCAAAGACGCTATTGCGAGACGAACGACTTCACCCTATATACTCGCGCCGTATTGACCTGGGGCGCTGCGGCAAACTTGCGGAACACGGTCGATGAGCGAGAAGCCGGAATCCGAAGAGTTCGAGGAAGAAGAGGACGACGGTGGTGCCGTCGAGTCCGAGGATCTTGATGTCGATCATCTGATCGCGGACATCGACAAGCGCAAGAAGAACGTCGTCAAGGCCGGCGAGCCCGCGTGGCGTCGCCTGGAGCGCATTCGCGAGGAGCGCGAGACGGCCGCGCAGCTGTCCGATTTCGACGATTATGAGATCGGGCTCGACGAAGAGGCCGATGACGACAGCGACGACGTACTCGACGACGAGAACTAAAGCTCGCGCCGGCAATCCCCCGACGACACTTGCAAGCGACATTCCGGAACCGGTGCAATCGCGAAGCCTTGCCGTTGCATGCGTTCCTCCATTGCACGCACGGATACACTCAAGAAAACCGCGCGAAGCTCACGACCTCGCCCCGATACACCAACAACGCCCAGACCGACTACCCGCACCCGTTCCATTCTCTGCCTTGCGCGAGGAAGCCTCGCACTGTCGAGCCTGTCCGTTGTGGAAGGACGCGACGCAGTTCGTCAGCAATCTGAAACTTGGAAGGAAATACGTGCCGGTGGACCGCGACTAATTCGGCCGAAAGTCGATACGGTCACCGGTCGGGATGCAGAAGATGCCGATCGGGCTCGACCGACCTCGCAGCACTAGCGACGGCAGCGGCATCGCGCCGACATCCATGCCGCGTTGGTCGAGCAAATTCTTGACCGCGTCCGAGAACAGCATCTCTCCAGCGCGCGCGCGCTGACCGAGACGCGATGCGACGTTCACTGTGTCGCCAATGATCGTGTAGTTCATGTACGTCGGCGACCCGACATTGCCGGCAATCACCTCACCGACGTTGATGCCGATCCCCAAGCCGGTCTCGACGCCGTAACGATCCTTCCAATCGTTCGCGAGCGCGGTGAACTTCTCCAGCATGAGCTTCGCGGCGAGGATCGCGCGTTCCGCGCCGTCTTCCTGCGCCACTGGCACGCCGAAGCCGACCAGCAAGCTGTCGCCCGCCATGCTGAACACCGTGCCTTCGTATTCGAAGGTGATGTCCGTGAGCAATCGGAAGAATTCATTCAACAGCTCGACCACCTGTTCGGGATTGAGCCGCTCCGACAGCGCCGTGAAGCCGCGCATGTCGGCGAACATCACCGCCACCTTGGTGCGCGTCTGGGTGCCGTTGAACATCGTGTCCAGCAGTTCTGGACTGGCGAGAATCTGATCGGCGAGCTTGGGAGAAATGTATCGACGGAACGCGGCGCGAATCAGTTCGCGACGCTTCACCTCTTCGGCCAGTTGCTCGGCCGCGAGCTGCCGACGGGCCGCGCTCGCCTTGAGCAGCGAACGCACGCGCACCTGGAATTCGTCACGACGGACCTGGTGAGTGAAGAAATCGTCCACGCCCGCTTCGAACGCGAGCAGACGCTGCTTCGACGATTTCGCCAGGCCGATGAGCGGCACCAGCAAGGTGGTGGGATTGGCTTTGAGCACGCCGCAGACGCGCGTCAATGTGGAGACGTCGGTTTCGGTATCGATGACGATCAGATCGGGGGCGCGGCGCGCGACGCTGGCGATGACCTGCTCGGCCTCCACGACATCGTCGATGCCGATGTCGGATCCTTCGAGCAGCTTGTTCACCAACGGACGACTGGTCGCGGCAGCGCTCACCAGCAAAGTTCTGAACGTCGCGGACATCGTCCGTATTACCTCGTGGTCAATGCTCTCATCCCTATGACTGACTGGCAGCTGTCGCGCATCCATGCGCTTCGCTGCATTCGGGCTTCCTGCCCATCACAGGGATAGCCCATCTCATCCGGGGAGACGATCCGGGCATGTCGAACGTCTTGCCGAAATCTCGGTAAGTGCGTAACGACTCGGGCACGGCGCCGGATCCTACCGGTAAACACGCGAAGCGCCAACATGACCAGCATGGCCACCAGCATGGAGTGGGTGCGCGTTCAGGTTATGTACTGTCAAAATTCGTCACGCAAACAAAAAGGCCGGACGACGTCGTCCGGCCTCGAGGGATACGAAGGCTTCGAAGTGTTAGGACACGATCTGAATCCGACGCGGCTGCGCCTTCGGCTGCTTCGGAATCGTCACCTGGATGATGCCGTTGCGACCGCTCGCCTGCACGTTGGCAGCGTCGACGGTGTCCGGCAGCGTGAAGCGGCGATGAAAGCGGCCGTGCGGACGCTCGGTGCGGCTGCGCTCGACGCCCTTCGACTCGGCGTCCTTGGCGCGCTCACCGCTGACCGACAACAGACCCTGATCGAGCGTGATGTCGATTGCCGACACATCAACGCCGGGCACATCCAGCTTCAACACGAAACGATCGCTGTACTCTTCGATGTCCGCGGGCGGAATCCAATCCGCGGTGGCGGCGGAACTGGCCGCGCCGTTGTCGAATTCACGATCGAACAGACGATTCAGCTGGCTGTGCAACTGATTCAACGCATTCCAAGGCTCATAGCGTACGACGGTCATGGTATCGCTCTCCGTAACGTAAAAATTGGATCGATGAGTAAGGCGCTGCGCTCTTGTCCCGGTAGATAGGGCGAGCCGATTCGGTTTCAAGCACCTCGCCGAAGGTTTTTCGTTAGGTTTTTTTCGGTTCGGCAATCGCCCGACGGATAGAATGGGAGCCGTGACACGCCCGATGACAATGTTTCGAATATTCGCTGCCCAGGGATTAGTGGTGCTGGGATCGATGGTGCTGGGATCGATGGCAATGAGCGGCGTCCATGCCGCGACTCCGGCCTTCTACGACGTCACCTATCGCGCCACCTTCGTTCCCAACGCCGAGCACGTCGAAGTGGAAGTGAATCTGGCCGGCGACAAACTGCCGAGCAAGGTCCGGCTGAGCGCCGACACGGAGCGCTATCGCAACTTCCGCTCCACCGATCCGCTGCAGGTCGGCGACAAGGAAATCACGTGGCAACCGCAGGGAAAGAAATCACGCCTGCGTTATGAGTTCGTCATCGATCACAAGCGCTCTTCGGGCGGCTACGACTCGTACAAGACGCCGAACTGGGCGCTGTTCCGAGGCGACAAGCTCGTGCCCAGCGCCCGCGTCACCGCAGCCAGGAACCTGCAGTCGCAGGCCACGCTGGAATTCGTGCTGCCGGATGGCTGGTCCGCGGCCACGCCCTATTCCACCGACAGTAAACTTCGATATCGCATCGAAGATGCCCAGCGACGTTTCGATCGGCCCGCCGGCTGGATCCTGGTCGGCAAGATCGGCGTGCGCAGCGAGCGCATCGAGAAAGTAAACGTGGTGATCGCCGCGCCCGAAGGCGAGAAAACGCGGCGTCAGGACGCACTCGCCTTCATCAACTGGAATCTGCCCAAGCTGCTGCAGGTGTTTCCGGAATTCCCCAAGCGAGTGCTGGTGGTGTCCGCCGGCGATCCGCTGTGGCGCGGCGGTTTATCTGGCCCGGGCTCGTTGTTCCTGCATTCGGATCGGCCGCTGATTAGCGAGAACCGCACCAGTCCGCTATTGCACGAGTTGGTGCACGTGGCGATGGGCATTCGCGGCGATCACGAGAGCGACTGGATCATCGAAGGCCTGGCCGAGTTCTATTCCATACAAACATTGCACCAGTCCGGCGGCATGGGCCAGAAGCGCTACCAGCAGGCATTCGAGTCGATGCGCAAATGGGCGAGCCGCGCGCCGACGCTATTTGTGAAGAGTTCGAACGGCGCGACCACGGCGCGCGCAGTGCTGGTGTTTCAATCGGTGGACGCAGAGATTCGTCAGCTCACCAACAACGGCGCCAGCCTCGATGACGTCGCTCGCAAACTCGCGGCTGAGCGTGGTGAAGTCAGTTTGATTCACCTGCAGGAAGTCGCCAAGCAGGTTGCGGGTAAACCGCTGCAATCATTGCAGCGGGATCAGCTCACGAAGTCGATCCCTGCACCAAGGCAGTGATCTTCATCGCCGTCTCCAACGCACGCAGCCCATCTTCACCCGTGACCACCGGCGTGCCGCGTTCGCGCACGGCTTTCAAGAACGCTTCGATCTCGGCCAGCAGCGCGTCGCCCTGATCGAACGATTCCTCCTCGATCGATACCTGCGCGGGCGACTCCACCGGAGCCTGATCCTTCTTGCGGATCACGGTGAGAATCTTCTGTTGCATGTCCACCGACAGATACGCGTCGTCCTGGAAGATGCGGATCTTGCGTTCCTGCTTCAAGCTGATGCGGCTCGCCGTCGTGTTGGCGACGCAGCCGCCCTGAAATCGAATCCGCGCGTTGACGATATCGATCTCGCCCGAGAACACCGTCGCGCCGACCGCGTCGATGCTCTCGATGGGCGTTCCCACCAGTTCCTGGATTAAATCGATGTCATGAATCATCAGGTCGAGCACCACGCTGACATCCGTGCCGCGCTGTTTGAAAGGCGCGAGGCGATGTGACTCGACGAATCTCGGTGTTCGCAGGCGCGCAGCGGCGGCCAGCACGGATGGATTGAAACGTTCGAGGTGTCCGACCTGCAGGACTCGACCATGCGACTTCGCGAGATCCACCAGCTCGCGGGCCTCACTCACGGTAGTGGCAATGGGCTTTTCGATCAGCACATCGATGCCGTTCTTCAACAGCTCACAACCGATCGCGTGATGCAGAGGAGTCGGCACCGCGAGGCTCACCGCGTCGACCTGGCCGAACAGCTCGCGATAGTCACCGAACGCGCGTGTGCCCAATTCAGCGGCCACCTTGCCGCACGCCTCGGCGTTCGCATCCACCACCCCCACCAGCTTCGAACCAGCAAGCTGTGCGTATTTTTGCGCGTGAAAACGGCCCAAGTAGCCGACACCAATGACAGCGGTGCGAAGTGGAGCGTGAGTTGCGTCTGACATGCTCGAACCACCTTTCCGAAGTGAGGTCTGAATCGTGGGCCGCGATGATAGCCGGTACCTGCGGGCAGGCACCTTCCGTCCCGCCGTTCGTCCAACCGGAGTTGCGGCCCTGGAACGCAGCCGCCAAGATGCGCCCCGCTTCCCGACAGACCGGTTGGGCTCACGAGATCGCATGAACGCCGCCTACGACGATTCGAACGACGAACTCTCCGCCGAACAGCGCCGCACCCACCGGCTGCGCTTCGAGCTGATCTTTGCCAGCGTGGGTCTCGCGTTCGGGCTGTTCCTGCTGCCCGCCCTGATCTTCTGGGTGGGCGCCGCGCTGCTCGGGCCCTATGGAGAAAAAGCGGGACTGAGCACCTTCTACGTCGATTTCTACGGCGACCTGGCCGAGGGCGCCGGCCGCACCTGGAGTGTGGCACTCGGCCCACTCTTGCTCGTATACCTGCTGAGGGCGGTTTTCATCGGCGTGCGGCCCAAAACCGTCGACAGCCTCGATGGCGATGACCTCCTGCCCGAATCACCCCCCTCGGCGCCACCTCGCCGACAACCCGCCGCTGCTCCCCCTCGCAAGGAAAAAGCGCCCGCGACGCGATCCGCACGCGTCGAGCCACGCATGGGCTCGGATTGAATCTGGAATCCCGGCTCGCCACGAACTTTCAATAGCGGGAGTCGTGACCCGGATCACGATTCCTGGTAAAAAATTGACACGGTGCGATGTGGCGCGTGTACGCTGCATTACGACCGAAAAACAAAAGATCCTGTTGATTTTTTTTACATTTTTTAGGGAAGCAGTGTATGTGGTTCGCCAAGTGGTTTGGCGACCGGTCGGCGTCTGCCGATGAGCCCGCGCGCTTTGCGCCGGCCGCGGCCAGGCCCGCAGCTCCGGTCAAGCAGGTACGAAGTAAGGTCGGCGGGGCCAAAGCCCTCACCGCCCAGCAGGTCAAAAGTGGTTTCGATCCCTACAACAGCGGCAGCTTCGACCGTAACGAGGCCTGGCAGCGGATCATTCGCCGCTGACGGCGCATGAAAAATTTTGAGTGCCGCAGCTCACTTTGGGGGTTTTCCCCATCGCCGGCGGCTCACTCGGGCCAGTACAACACGGCAATGCCCGCGACCGCCGTCCACATTGCCGCCTGTGCCCACCATCGCCATTCCCGCGTCTTGAGTAGCGCCCACAGGCTTGCTCCAGATGCCACTGCCAGCGCGGCGAACGCCGCGCTTCCCTGCAATAGCGCTGGGAACTCGTGGTTTAGTGCCGGGTTGCTCCCCTTGAGGACCAGGAAGATGACCACCACTCCTAGCAGGCCGAACGTAATGGCGGCGGCCGAGCCAAACACGATGGCATTGAGTACCGCGAGCGGACGCATCAGTTGCTCCCGAGGTGGGCACTTTGCTGAACGC
>JBEVKA010000420.1:0-4207 GCA_040509855.1 Steroidobacter sp. | reverse complement strand
CCGCTTTTGCTACCGGTGTCACTGGCTGTGGCGAGGCCGCCGCGGGACAGATCTTCGTGGTTGGCAATCGCAGTGAGTTGATCGCGGCGCTGAATAACGGCGTGCCGTCTTCGACGTCGCCCGCCAATCCTTCCAACGAGCCCAAGCTCATCTATATCAAGGACGACATCGACGCCAACGTCGATGACGAAGGTCAGCCGCTGAGCTGTACCGACTACTATCGCGACGGCTATACGCTCGAAGCGTTCCTCGCGACTTACGATCCGGCGGTGTGGGGCAGAGTTGCACCCACCGGTCCGCTGGAAGCGGCCAGAGTCGCATCGGCAGCGGCACAACAAGCACGAGTGCGCATTCGCATCGGATCCAACACGACGATCGTCGGCGTCGGCGACCAGGTGACGATTCGCGGTGCGTGGTTCGACATTCGCGGCACGGCAGGTGTGGCGAACAGTCGCACCAACATCATCATTCGCAATCTCACGTTCCAGGACACCTACGATTGTTTCCCGCAGTGGGCGCCGACCGATGGCTCGCTGGGCTCCTGGAACGCCAACTACGATTCGATCTCGCTGCGCGACTCGAACAACGTCTGGATCGATCACAACACGTTCGAGGATGTCACCACCGCGGACAGCACTCAGCCGCGCCACTTCGGCGTGCTGTATCAGATTCACGATGGGGCGCTGGATATCACCAACGCGTCGGACCTGGTCACCGTGTCGTGGAATCGATTCCAGAATCACGACAAGGTGATGTTGATCGGTTCATCCGATGGCGCGACCGCCGATCGCGGCAAGTTGCGTGTGACTCTGCATCACAATTACTTCGAGCGCGTCGGCCAACGCGCGCCTCGCGTGCGCTTCGGGCAAGTGCATCTCTATAACAACTACTACGACGTGCGGAATACGCCCAACTATCAATACAGCTGGGGCGTGGGGATCGAATCGGCCATCTATGCCGAAAGCAATTTCGTGATCGCACCGAGCGGCTTCACCGCCGACCGCATCCTGGCGAGGTTCAACGGCACGGCACTGTCCGCATCCGACACGTTGCTGGCCGATCCGTCGGGGACCAGTTCAGTCGATCCCATCGCGGCGTGGAACGCCGTGAACAATCCGGATCTCGGCGCCGACGCGGGCTGGATTCCGATGTTGAACTATCAGCGGTCGCCAGCCTGGACGACGCCGCTGACGGTGCCGCAATACGCCGGACCGATGATCTGGTAGGAGGCGGCGCCGACGTCGAGAGATGACGCATGCACTCGCTGGAGCGCGTGGGCTCGTCAAGAAATGTTACCGATATCATTCATCATTCGAAATAACAGCAGCGCAAACGGGGGATTTCATGTCGCAGGGTACTTTGCATTCGCATCAGTTGCGTCGGGCCGTTCATGTCTTGCTGATGGGCGCGCTCATCGGTCAGGCCAACGCGCAGGAGACGCGCCAGAACACACAAGACAACGAGTCGCTCGAAGAGGTTGTCGTCACCAGCTATCGCGAGAGTCTGGAGCAGTCGCTGGACATCAAGCGCGCTACCGCGGGCGCGGTCGACGCGATCTTCGCCGAGGACATCGCCGACTTCCCAGACACCAATCTGGCGGAGTCGGTGCAACGCTTGCCCGGCATTTCCATCGATCGCGTCGGTGGTGAAGGCCGCCAGATCAGCGTCCGCGGTTTGAGTCCTGAATTCTCGCGAGTGCGCATCAACGGCATGGAAGCGCTCACGACCACCAGCGCGACCGACGCGGTTGGCACCAATCGCACGCGTGCGTTCGACTTCAACGTGTTCGCCTCCGAGCTGTTCAATCAAATCGCAGTTCGCAAGACGTCCAGCGCCGAAGTCGAGGAAGGCTCGCTTGGCGCCACCATCGATCTGTTCACGGCGCGACCGCTGGATTTCTCGGGCTTCAAATTCGTCAGCTCCTATCAGCAGGGCTACAACGATCTTTCCGACAAGACCGACCCGCGCGCGGTGGCTTTGGTCAGCATGACCAATGAAGCCGAAACATTCGGCGCGCTGTTCTCGGTTGCGTATTCCGAGCGACGTACTCGCGAGGAGGGCGTGCAGTCCGGCGGCTGGGAAAGAAATGGCAACACCGCCACCGATCGTTGGAACAGCGTACCCGCCGGCGTGAGTGCCGCTGAGCGTGCGCGCATCGACAATTCCGTGCATGCACGCTTCCCGCGCTACGTGAATTTCGAGCACGAGCAGCAGCGCCTCGGCCTCACGGGATCATTGCAGTGGAAGCCGGCCGAGCGCACGACGCTGAGCTTCGATGTGCTGCATTCCGACCTCGACGTCTCGCGCACCGAACCGTTCCTGGAGGCGATCTCATTCGCTCGCGGTAATGCCGCTGGCCGCCGCCAGACTGATGTGTTGGATTATGAGATCGACGAGAACGGCACGATGACGTACGGCCGCTTCAATAATGTCGACGTGCGTTCGGAGAACCGCCTCGACCAATGGAACACGCAGTTCAATCAATATTCGCTGTCGCTACAGCACGAGTTCTCCAACCGCTTCCGGATCGACGCGCTGCTGGGTACGTCCAAGTCGGAGCTCGAAGTGGAACGCGCGACCACCATCATTCTGGAAAACTTCAACAACAGCAATTTCGTCTATGACTTCCGGGCCGACAGCAAGCGCCCGTTCATTTCCTATGGTTTCGACGTGAGCGATCCGGCGAACTGGGTGGTGTCCGAAGTGCGCGACCGGCCGAGCGATCAGTCGAACGAATTTGATACCGGTAGCATCGCGACGGCGTTCGATCTCAACGACACGTTTACCTTGAAAGGCGGCGTGTCGTGGAAGGAATACGGCTTCGAAGTCACCGCGGGCGCGCGCGACACGACGTTGCCGATCGCCAATGCCAGTTGCAATCTCAGCCAGGTGCGAATACCGGCAGCGCTCGGTTATCAGCAGGGCATGGGCAGTAACGATATGCCTGCCGGCATGGCGCGAAACTTCTTTGTCGCCAATGTTGCGTACGTCGCCGATGCGTTGGGTGTCTACACCAACGAGGCTTGCTTCCCGCTCCGCCCAGTCGCGGCGGATGTGCGCAATGTGGTCGAGGACGATCTCGGCTATCACGTGCAGGTCGACTTCGACACGACCTTGTTTGGTTTGCCGTTCCGAGGCGACGTTGGCGTGCGCTACGTCGAGACTCAGCTGGAGTCGACGGGTTTGCAGGTCGTGAACAACGCCAATGTTCCCGTTACCGTTGAGCGCGAGTACGACGACACCTTGCCGGCAGTGAACCTGGTGATCGAACCGTTCCAGAATTTCCTGGTGCGTGGCGCATTCTCGAAAGTCATATCGCGTCCGCCGCTCGCATCGTTGTCGCCGGGTGGCAGCATCGGTGGCTTCTCCACACCGCCTACGGTGACGTTCGGCAATCCTGACCTGGAGCCGTTCCGCGCCGATGCTTATGACTTGTCGTTCGAGTGGTACTTCGCCGAAGAAGCGCTGGTCGCGCTGGCGCTGTTCCGCAAGGACATCGACTCGTTCGTCGTGAACAGTGTGGAGCGCGCGTTCTGGACCACGCTCGGTTTGCCGGACAGCCTGCTCGATCAAGTGCCGGCCGATCCGACCATGGAGTTCGAAGTGCGCAAGCCAGTCAACGGCAAGGGCGGCAAGCTGGAAGGCTTCGAGATCCAGTATCAACAGCCGTTCACGTTCCTGCCCGGCCCGCAATGGCTGAGCAACTTCGGCACCATCCTCAATTACACCAATGTGGAGTCGAAGGTGAACTTCGCCGCCGAAGGCCAGACGCCGGAGATCCTCAACCTGGTCGGCCTGTCCGAGCAGTCGGCGAACTTCACCTTGTACTACGACAACGAAACGTTCAGCGCTCGTGTCTCGCTCGCGTATCGCGATTCGTTCCTGCGCACGGCGGCCGCACGCGTGCCGAACGACATCGACTTCACCGACGAGTCGACCTACGTGGATTTTTCGACCAGCTACAAGGTCAGCGATCACTTCAAGGTGTCGCTGGAGGCGCTCAACCTCACCGACGAATATCGCACCGACCTGGTGGACTCGACCGCGGAGCGCGTGGACAACTACTTCCATACCGGACGCCAGTATTATCTGGGCTTGCAGTACTCGTATTGATTGGACCCTGATTGATTGGAACCGGGACATGACAGACATCAGCCGACGCGACTTGTTGGGGTCGGTGGTGCTCGGCGCGGCCGCGGGATCGATT
>JBEVKA010000419.1:0-6339 GCA_040509855.1 Steroidobacter sp. | reverse complement strand
GCAACCCACGCATGCTCAGCGTGAGCGCGTGACGCGAGTGTTGCGGAGGTTTGGGTTGTGGGGGTTGAGGCAGCGGCGCATTCTCACGCTGTCCTACGGCCAGCGTCGCCTGACGCTCGTCGCGCGATTGTTTGCAAGCAACGCGCCGGTGCTGCTGCTCGATGAGGTGTTCAATGGGTTGGATGTGAAGGCCAAGGACAAGCTCACCCAGGCGCTGGAGCGGCCCAGGGGTGGGCATGCCTGGGTGCTCACGTCGCACCGGCCGACGGAGCTGCCCAAGAACGTTACTCACATTGCAAAGATCGAGCGTGGCCGCATCGTGTCGGCGGGGCCGATTGCTGAGGCGAGGGCGCGAGGCGAATTGATCGTCGGTGCGAAACGCCGCCGCAGTTTGGATGTTTCGACGGCGCAGCTTGCCAAAGCCGGAAAGGCGACCAAGCGCGCCTCCGCAAAGCCACTGGTCACGATTCGCAAGACGGATCTGTTTCGTGACTATCGCCCGGTCATTCGAAAGTTGGACTGGACCCTGGAGCGCGGTGAGAACTGGGCGATCCTCGGGCCGAACGGCTCGGGCAAGAGTTCGTTGCTGAATCTCATCTACGGCGACCTGCATCCGGCGCTCGGCGGAACGATCGAGCGCGAAGGCGCTCCGCGAGGGACGCATATCGAAGGGTGGAAGAAGCGCGTCGGCTGGGTGTCGCCAGAGCTGCAGGCGGATCATTACCTCGCCAAGTCCATCGAAGAGATCGTCATGTCCGGCCGCTACGCCAGCATCGGGCTGAACGACGCGCCCACGCGAGCCGATCGCCAGGCATCCGAGAGATGGCTGAAGTTCTTCAACATCGAGCACCTGGGCACGCGCGGGCCGCGACAGGTTTCGTACGGCCAGCTGCGAATCGCACTCATCGCCCGCGCGATGGTCAACGATCCTGAACTGCTGCTCCTCGATGAGCCGTGCACTGGGCTCGACGGCGACGTGCGCGCCACCGTGCTCGGGTTCATTCAGCAACTTGCGGAACGAGGCACGCAGATCCTCATGGCCGTGCATGACGTCGAGGACATCGTGCCGGCGATCGGCAAGGTGCTGAAGATCGTCCGTGGCGGTACGGTGCAAACGCTGAACTGGCCGCCGTGACAGGTAGGCAATCGTCGCTCTCGAATCGGACCCGCGAGTGCGCATACGATCGCGGGCGGATCTTCTGGAGAGTGTTCGTGCCCAAGCGCCAAGCAATGTTGCGATTCCCGAAGCTGACAGCGTGCCTGCTCGTAGCGGCCGGGCTGCATTCATCCCCGCACGCCGAATCGCTGGCGCCAGCCGAGCAGCTCGCGGCCGAAGTGCAGTCGGGGCAGCACGTCGGGATCGAATCTTTCATCATGAGTGTCGACGGCAAGGTCGTCGGCCGCAGCGTCGATTCACAACTGGCACGGCAGCCGCCGGATCTGCGTTCAGCGACCAAATCGATCACGGCATTGCTGGTCGGCATCGCGATCGATCAGGGCAAGATCGCCTCGGTCAAGGAAAAGGTGAGCGTGCTGATGCCGGGCATCCGCCAGGAAATATTCGATCAGGACCCGCGCAAGGCGCAGATGACGCTCGAGGACCTGCTGACCATGCGCAGCGGACTCGACTGCAACGACTGGGATCCGCGCTCGCCGGGCCAGGAAGACAAGCTGTACAAGGAGCGCGATTGGGTGGAAGCGTGGATCGCGCTGCCCATGCGTACCGAGCCGGGCAAGGAGTTTTCGTATTGCACCGGCAACGTCATCGCCATTGGTGAGATTCTGACCAAGGCGACCGGAATATCCGTCGACGCGTTCGCCATCAAGAATCTGTTCGCACCGCTGGATTTCGCGCGCGCGGAGTGGAAGTACTGGAATAACAAACGCGGCGTCGACACGGGCGGACACTTGCGTTTGGTGCCCGACGATCTGCTCAAGATCGGCGATCTGGTGCTCGCTCGCGGCATGTATCGAAACACGCGCATCGTTTCCGAAGCCTGGATCGATGCCATGACTTCTGAGCGCACCACCATCCCGAACGTCGGGCAGCGCTATGGTTATTTATGGTGGCTCGATAACACCAAGGACGCGCAGCTACCGAAAACCAGGCTGTGGTGGGCGCAGGGCAACGGCGGCACGTTTCTGATCGTCATGCCGGAGCTGAAGAGTGTGATCGCGATCACCGGCACGCGCTTCAATCGAAGCGATGGACTGGAGCCGATGTTCTGGCTGCGCGATCGTTTGCTGCCAGCAATGAAAGCGAAATAAAAAAGGGCGGTGTCCGTGAAGACACCGCCCTTGATCTCAAGCGAAGCTTACGCGCGAGCCGCAGCCTTCGCCTTGTTCACTTCTTCGATCACGGCTTCCGCGACCTGGCGCGGCACCGGCTCGTAGTGCGAGAACTCCATCGTGTACGAAGCACGACCGGAGGTCATGCCGCGCAGATGGCCGATGTAACCAAACATTTCCGACAGCGGCACAGCCGACACCACGGCGATGTTGGTGCCGCGCTCCAGCTGTTCCTGGATCATGCCGCGACGACGGTTGATGTCGCCGATCACATCGCCCAGGTAATCGGACGGCGTCACCGTCTCGACCTTCATCACCGGTTCGAGCAGGACCGGGCTGGCCTTCGGAATGGCTTCGCGGAAGCAGGCCTTGGCGGCGATTTCGAACGTCAGCGCGTTCGAGTCGACGTCGTGGTAGCTGCCGTCCGTGAGGCGGGCGCGGAAGTCCACAGTCGGGAAGTGGGCGAGCACGCCGTCTTGCAACTGCATCTTGAGGCCCTTTTCCACCGACGGCACGTACTCACGCGGCACCGAGCCACCGACGGTTTCGTCGACGAACTCGAAGCCGGCGCCACGCTCCAGCGGCTCGAACGTGATCCACACTTCGGCGAACTGACCGGAACCGCCGGTTTGTTTCTTGTGGATGTACTGATACGAGATCGGCTTGGTGATGGCTTCGCGGTACGCCACCTGCGGCTGACCCATGATGCCTTCGACGTTGAATTCGGTGTGCATGCGGTCGAGCGTCACTTCGAGGTGCAACTCGCCCATGCCGCGCAGAATCGTCTGGCCGGTTTCGCGATCGGTTTCGAGGTGCAGCGAAGGATCGGCGCGAACCATCTTGCCGAGCGCCTGGCCGAACTTCTCCTGCTCGGCCTTGTTCTTGGCCTTCACCGACACGCTGATGACGGGGTCCGGGAAGCGCATGCGCTCCAGGATCACCGGCGCGCTGGAATCGCACAGCGTATCGCCAGTTTCGGTCTCGGCGAGCGAGACCAGCGCGATGATGTCGCCGGCGCGCGCTTCTTCGATCGGGTTGGCTTCCTTGGCGAACATTTCGACCATGCGGCCGATCTTTTCGCGCTTGCCGCGGGTCGTGTTCATCACCGACGCGCCCTTGGCGAGCACGCCCGAGTACACACGCACGAACGTCAGCGCGCCGTACGCGTCGTTGATGACCTTGAACGCGAGGCCGGAGAACGGCTCGTCGTCCGAGCTCTTGCGCTCGCCATTCGGGTTGCCGTCGGCATCCACGGTCTTGATGGCTTCGACGTCGGTCGGCGCCGGCAGATAGTCGACGACCGCGTCGAGCACCTGCTGCACGCCCTTGTTCTTGTATGAAGAGCCGCACAGCACCGCGTTGAACGCGGAGTTGACCGTGCCCTTGCGCAGACACTTGCGCAGCACTTCGACCGAAGGCGCTTCGCCGTCGGTGAGGTATTTCTCCATCGCTTCGTCATCCTGCTCCAGGCAGGTGTCCACCAGCTCGGTGCGGTACTTCTCGATGTCGGCGAGGATCGCGCGATCGCTCGGCACGGTGATGTTCAGCTCGTCCGCGATGTTCGGAGTGATGTCGAGCACCTTCCACTCGGCGTCCTTATCGTCGGACTCCCACACCAGCGCCTTCATCTCGACCAGGTCGATCATGCCCTTGAAGTTGTCTTCCGAGCCGATCGGCAGCTGGATCGGCAGCGGGCGCGCGCCGAGGCGTTTCTTAATCATGTCCACACAGCGCAGGAAGTTCGCGCCGCTGCGGTCCATCTTGTTGACGTAGCAAATACGCGGCACGCCGTAGTTGTCGGCGAGACGCCAGTTGGTTTCGGACTGCGGCTCCACGCCGGCGACGCCGTCGAACACGACGACCGCGCCGTCCAGCACGCGCAGCGAGCGATTCACTTCGATGGTGAAGTCGACGTGACCCGGAGTGTCGATCAGGTTGATCTTCTTCTTGCGCCAGAACGCCGACACCGCGGCGGACTGAATGGTGATGCCGCGCTTCTGCTCTTGCTCCAGATAGTCGGTCGTCGTCGACGTCTTCAGATCTTTCGTATCGTGAATGTCGATGATCGTGTGCTTGCGACCGGTGTAGTACAGGATGCGTTCGGTCGTCGTCGTCTTGCCGGCGTCGACGTGGGCGATGATGCCGATGTTGCGTACATCGGCAAGGGCAGTAGTGCGAGGCATTGCGAATTTCCGTTACAGGTTCGGGCCATTACCAGGAATTGGGGGTCGGCAGGCGGCGCGGATTCTACTGGAAAATAGCTCCAGCGCCGTTACCGGCCGGCCGTTACCCGTCGAAGGGGCCGCATTCTAGCCGAACTTGTTGTATAGGAAAGAAAAATTCGCGGATTTGCCGGTAATTTCAAGCGCCTGCCTTCAGGGCTGGGCGGACACCAGGCTTCAGCCGGGCGTCAACCGGCGCCCGGAGGGCCGGATCGGCCCTGAATTCCAGCACCTTGGACCGGACCCGCCCCGATTTCGGGGGCCGGGAGGGGGCCTAAATCTGAACCTCCGCCTCGTAAACGATCACCGCGTCGCCGACGATGCGGACCGACTGCGCGACCTTGCCGGAGGATTCGATTTCCACCTCGACCATGCCCGGGCGCCGCATCCACATGCCTTGCCGGCCTTGAAACACCAGGCGGCCGTCCTTCGACGGCAGCAGTCCGTGATTGACCAGATAGACGCCGAGCATGCCGTGCGCGTTGCCGCTGACGGGATCTTCCCGGATGCCGAGCGCCGGAACGAACATGCGCGATTCGGTGCCGGGCTTGCCGTCGTTGTCGACGATGGCGAATACGAAATAACCTTCCGCGCCGACGTGCGAGGTGAGTCGCGCCAGTTCATCGAAATCCGGTTTGATGGAGCTGAGCAGATCGTTTGATTTCAAGCCGACCAGCAGCCGCGAGCCGCCCTTGGTCAGCACTTGTAACGGACAGTCGACGTGCAGGCTGGGGCTGGAAATGCCGAGCGCATTCAGCACCTGGCGACGATGATGCTCCGGAATCACCGGGCCCAGCGAAGGCGGGCTTTGCGTGATTGCGACGCGCAAGTCACCTTCGATTTCGGTCACTTCGATTTCTACGATGCCAGCGCCCGTGCGTTGCCGCAGCCGGCCCGTGGGCTTGCCGTCCTTTTTTGCCCGGACGTATTGGGCGGCGATGGTCGCATGTCCCACGAATGGCACTTCGTGGCGCGGGGTGAAGAATTTCACCTGCATGTCGTGGTCGCCCGATTCGGCCTCGAGCACGAACGCGGTTTCGCCGTTCACCTCGGTGGCGATCATCTGCATCTGTTCCTCGGACAGATCATCGGCGTCCAGCACCACGATCGCCGGATTCCCGGAGTAGCGCTGACGCGTGAACGCATCGACGTGAAACAGTCGGCAACGACGGTTGGGCATGTGGCGCGGCCTTGCGAACCAATGAAAGAAAGATTGGCCGCTCTTATAACGCCAGTTGCGATTGGTGACTAGTGAGGCTCGCTGCTACACTGGCGCCTGCCTAAGGGGTGGCCCTGACTGGGGCCTGAGATGCCAACCGTCCAGCGTAGCTGGGCTCACTGGCGAACCCGTTGAACCTGATCCGGTTAGTACCGGCGTAGGGAGCAGGTCGCGGTCTCGCCCGCATTCATTTTCCTCTGCTTTTCACGCTCGTGCCCGGATCTTCCCTTTCGGAGGATCTGGCGATGTCCCGCTGTTTCGAACTGACTGTTTGTTTGAGCGCGTCCTTGCTGGCCGCGCTGCCGGCGGCTGCGGCCGACGATGTATTGGAAGAAATCGTCGTCACCGCCACTCTCAGGCAACAATCCCTGATCGATGCGCCGGTGAGCGTCACCGTGCTCGATGAACGCACGCTGCGCGAGGCGGGCCGGCAACATTTCGAAGATGTGCTGAACGCGGTGCCCAATCTTCACTACGCCGGCGGCACCTCGCGCCCGCGTTTTTTCCAGATCCGTGGCATCGGCGAGCGCGAGGAATATCAAGGCGCGCCGAATCCGTCCGTGGGCTTTCTCATCGACGAAATCGACTTCAGTGGCATGGGCATGCCGG
>JBEVKA010000418.1:0-9919 GCA_040509855.1 Steroidobacter sp. | reverse complement strand
GCTGGCATCGAAGTCCAGACGTTCCCAGACATGTGTCGAGGCGACGAATACCGCCGGCTGATTGGGACGCACTCGACACAGCAGGTAACCGGGGCTGAACGCACTTTCGAACTCGGGGTCGCCACGATCGCGCTCGATGCGATAGACGAAGTTGTTTTCGTCGAGCTCCTCGGTCACGAACGCGGTCGGGCCCGGGCGCAGGCCGAAGCGCAGCACGATGTCCGAGTCGCTGTGGCAAATCTCGTGTCGTCCGCGTTTCACCTCGAGCGTGAAGGAGCCGGGCTGCTGGCGCGGCGATTCGTCATGGCGGCGGAAAGAAACAAACGGCCGGACCTGCAGCTCCAGCGCGTCGCCCGCGAGCAAACGATACTGCACGCACACCGTGTTCTGGTTGTGAACCATGACGATGGATTTTTCGAACACCACGCCGGCATGCTCGAACGTCCACACGGCGATCCCTTGATCGAGCCGGAACTCCTTGAGAAACAAATGGGATTCGCCTTCGAAGCGCTCTTCGGCGAATTCCGCGCCGCCGAGGTGCAGGCGGCGGCCGTCGATGGTGACCCATTCGTCGCAGCGTGAAATCAAAATGTGACGACCTTTGGGCGAGGCCAGGTTCGGCACGAACAAGCCGTGATATTTGCGTGCTGGAATACCGGCAAGCGTGCCGGACGCATAGCCACCCAAACCGTTCGTCAGCAACCATTCGCGGCTGCGCAGATAGGCGGGATCGGCGGCGCGGTCCCACTTCAAAATGATTTGTCGATCACGAATCATGGGCAACCTCGGGTCGAGGAGAAGAAGCGACGACACGTGGTGCGGCAGTCAGCAACATCGCGCTATGCGCCTGGATCCGCCAGGCGCCGCGTCCATGGTCCGCGACTGGATCGAACGAGCCATGTCCGCCGTACTCGGGAGACTCGCTGCTCCAAGTGAGCTGCCAACCGCTGCCGCGTGGCGGAGCCAGCAACGGTTCGGCGATCGATCCGGCCCTCAGCTCGCCGCCGAGATTCACTAGCAGCAGGCGATCGCCGTGATCGGCGTCGAACCAACGCAGCGCCAGCGCGTGCTCATTGAGTGTCGCGCCATCGATGGCGTCGGCGTTTTGCCGCGAGATCACCGGATCTTTGGCGCGCAGGCTCAGCAGATCGCGATGAAACGCCAGCGTGGCGTGGTTGCGTTCGCACTCCGCCCAATCGAGCTTGGAGTCTAGGAAACTCCGCTCGTCGCCGGGATCCGGAATCAACGCTTGCACTCTGGAGTCCGCGTACGCGGCGAACTGACTGACGAACTCGCGCCGGCCGGTGTGCACCTGGCGCGAAAGATTTTCAGTGTGGTCGGCGAAAAATCTGAAAGGCGTGCGCGCGCCAAACTCTTGCCCCATGAACAACAACGGCGTCTGCGGAGCAAGCAATGTGAGCGCGGTCAGTGCGCGATAACGACCCGGGTCGCTGTTCGCATGCAAGCGAGCGCCCGTGAAAGTGTTACCGACCTGATCGTGATTTTGCAGGAACACGATGCACGCGGCCGCTTGTCGGTCTCGCAATGGCGAGCCGCGAGGTTGTTTCTGCCACGCGTACCACTGGCCTTGATACAAGAAGCCGCGACGAATGCATGAAATAAATTCCTGCGCGCGCCCCGAGTAGTCGTGAAAATAACCATCGCGGCTGCCGGTCAGCGCGACGCGCGCGGCGTGATGGAAATCGTCGTTCCACATGGCGTCGATGCCGAAGCCGCCGGCTTGAATCGGCAGCAGGTGTTCGCTGCATTGAGGTTCGTTCTCCGCGACGATGATGATGCGTCGGGGATGCGCAGCGGCTCGCGCTCGCTGCGTCAACTCGGCGAGCAGGTGTGTGGCGCTGGCGTCGAAGATGGATTGCGTGGCGTCGAGCCTGAAGCCGTCGACATGAAATTCGCGGATCCAGTAACACGCGTTGCCGATGATGAAATCGCGCGCGCCCCGACTGTGCTGCTCATCGAGATTGAGCGGCTCGCCCCATTCGGTCTGATGGCGTCGGCTGAAATAATGCGGACTGAAACATTTCAGATAATTGCCGTCCGGACCGAGATGGTTGTAGACCACGTCGAGAATGACGGCGAGGCCGAGTGCATGGGCGCGATCGACCAAACGCTTGAACGCTTCGTGATCGCCATAGACGTGATAGGGCGCGAACAGTTGCACGCCGTCGTAGCCCCAGTTCCAGCGTCCCGGACATTCGACCACCGGCATGATCTCCAGCACGGTGACGCCGAGGTCGCGCAGATGTTCGAGCTTGCGAGCCGCCGCGTCGAACGTGCCTTCCGGAGTGAAGGTGCCGATGTGCAGCTCGTAGATGACTTGCGCTTCGATGTCGATGCCGCGCCATTGCGCGTCACTCCATTGGAACGCGTCCGGTGCGACGATTTGCGACGGACCATGCACGCCTGTGGGCTGAAAGCGCGAGCACGGGTCGGGCCATGGGCCGGCGCCATCGATTCGATATTTGTAGAGTCGGGCGCTACCGGCGGTCGCGCCGGAAAAATAACCACCGTCTTCGCGCTCGCGCGCGAGTGGGACACCGCCATCTTCGAACACGACTTCGACGCTGCGCGCCTCGGGCGCCCAAACGCGGAAATTCGCTCTGCCGTTCACATGGACGGCGCCCAGAAGTTCACGGTGCGAGGCGGGCGATTCAGGCATGAAGATCTCGGTGGGGACACGAGATCAAGCGATCGGCTTGGAATTAGGTTCCGCCGCCCCGATGAAGGGGGCGCCGCCGTCGCGATGGGGTTTGCACGATCGATGCGCTAGTATGCGCGCCTTCGAATTCGTGCCGAGTCAAGAGATGGTGCCCAGGAGAGGACTCGAACCTCCACGGATCGCTCCACTGGCACCTGAAACCAGCGCGTCTACCAGTTCCGCCACCTGGGCATTTAGGAAGGGAACGCGGGGCTGCCCCCGCCAGGAGGCGCGCAATGTACCCATCACCTACAGGGGTGTCAATGACAACCCTCCTTATCCCTCTACATTTCTATGAAGCTAAGAAAAAAAACTCGTAAAGCAAAAAAACCGGCGCGTACGCCGGGTCCCAAAACAACCACCCGGAACCGCGTCTCGCGCGATCAACCCGCCATCCCGACGGTATTGCAGGCCGCGGGCCGTCCGCTCGATTTCGATGAGCTGGCCACGCGCGCTGGCCGCGCCGGCGCTTCGGCTCGTAAACGCCTCACCACGGAGCTGGAAGAGCTGCTGCAAGCCGGCACCATCATTCGCAACCGCCGGGATGAGTACTGCCTGCGCGAACGCCTGTCGTTGATCGTGGGCACCGTCAGTGCGCACAAGGACGGCCACGGTTTCCTGATGCCGGAGGATCGCTCCGCGCCCATCTATCTCGCGCCACGCCAGATGCAGGAAACCATGCACGGCGATCGAGCAGCGGTGCGCGTCAGCGGCACCGACCATCGCGGTCGGCCCGAAGGCTCGATCGTCGAAGTCCTGGAACGCAATACGCGCGAAATCGTCGGCCGTCTCTACGACGAGTCGGGCATCTGGTTCGTCGTTCCCGACAACCCGCGCATCGGTCACAAAGTGCTGGTACCGCGCGAACGCGTTGGCGACGCACGAGCTGGCCAGGTCGTGCTGGTGAAGTTAATCGAACAGCCGTCGCGTACCGCGCAACCGCTGGGTCACATCACGCGCGTGTTGGGCGAACATGCCGCGCCTGGCATGGAGACCGACATCGCGATTCATTCGCACGGTCTGCCATTCGAATTCCCTCGCGAAGTGGTCGAGGAGGCCGAGGCGTTCGGCGCTTCGGTGCCCGCGTCCGCCAAGCGGGGTCGTGAGGACCTGCGTGATCTGCCGTTGGTGACCATCGACGGTGAGGATGCCCGCGACTTCGACGACGCTGTGTACTGCGAGCAAGTGCGTGGTGGCGGCTGGCGATTGCTGGTCGCGATCGCCGACGTGGGCAGTTATGTCGCGCCGAACTCGGCACTCGACAAGGAAGCGCAGCTGCGTGGCACCTCGGTGTACTTCCCGAATCGCGTCCTGCCGATGTTGCCCGAAGCGCTGTCGAATGGTTTGTGCTCGCTCAACCCGCATGTCGATCGCCTCTGCATGGTGTGCGAGATGCGCGTCAATGCCGAAGGCAAGGTGACTCGTGCGCACTTCTTCGAAGGCTTGATGAAATCGGCCGCGCGACTGACATACACGAAGGTCGCCGCTTATCTCGCCAATCCCTCGGCAGGTCACGAGCCGGCAGTGGTTGCGCTCGGTCCGCAGATGACGGACCTGTATGGTGTGTTCAAGGCACTGCATCGAGCTCGCGTGAAACGCGGTGCGCTCGATTTCGACGCGCCCGAGGTGAAGGTTCACTTCGATGCGAATGGGCGCATTGCCTCGATCGTCGAAGCCGTGCGCAACGATGCGCACCGGCTGATCGAGGAGTGCATGATCGCCGCCAACGTGCAGGCGGCGCGGTTCCTGAAGAAACATCGCATCCCGACGCTGTATCGCGTGCACGGGTCGCCCGAAGAGGATCGGCTCGAAACGCTGCGGCAGTTCCTGCAAGGCTTCAACATTCACCTGCCGACCGATCGCGAGCTGGAGCCGCAGGACTTGAGCGAGGTCTTGCAGCGAGCGCTCGGTCACGAAGAAGCGCATCTCATCCAGACCGTGGTGATTCGCTCCATGCCCCAGGCTGTGTATCAACCGGAGAACATCGGGCATTTCGGCCTGTCGCTGGCCGAGTATGCGCACTTCACCTCACCGATTCGCCGTTATCCGGACTTGATGGTCCATCGCGGTATTCGTCACATCCTGCGAGGCGGGACCGCTGAAACGTTTCCGTGGACGCAGGGGATGGTGTCGACGCTTGGCCAGCAATGCTCGTTCAACGAGCGTCGTGCCGATGAAGCCACGCGTGACGCGCTCTCATGGCTCAAATGCGAGTTCATGCGCGACAAGCTCGGTGAAGAGTTCGATGCCCTGGTCTCGGGCGTGGTCGACTTCGGCTTGTTCGTGCAGCTGAAGGGATTGCAGATCGACGGGCTGGTGCATGTGAGTGCGCTGGGCGCGGATTACTTTTCGCGCGACCGTTCCGGGTTCCGCATGGTCGGCGCGCGCAGCGGCCGTACGTTCAGGCTCGGCGATCATTTGCGCGTGCGGTTAATCAACGTAATCATCGATGAACGTAAAATCGACTTCGAGCTCGCGGAATCCGGTGGCGGTCAGCGCATGGTGCGCGGTCCGTGGCAACGGCGCCGCGATCAGCATCGAGGCCGACGATGAGTGAATCTTCCGTGATCTTTGGACTGCACGCGGTACGGACACTGTTGCAGCAGCGGCCCGAGCGTGCCGCTACGTTGTTGCTGCAGAAGGGACGCGACGACGCGCGCATGCAGGAGTTGGTACAGCTCGCGCAAGCCAAGTCCATCAAGACCGAGTGGCGCGACCAGCACGATCTGGATCGACTCGCCGGTAGCGAACGACATCAAGGCGCGTGCCTGGAGATTCGCAGTGTCGGCGTGCTCGGCGAAGGCGCGCTGGATGATTTGCTCGATGCCGCCACCACGCCGCCGTTATTGCTGGTGTTGGATGGCGTGCAGGATCCGCACAATCTGGGCGCGTGCATGCGCACTGCCGATGCTGCTGGCGTTGCGGCTGTCATCGTGCCGAAAGATCGAGCGGCCGGGTTGTCGGCGACGGTGAGAAAGGTGGCGTCGGGCGCCGCTGAAACGGTGCCGCTGATTCAAGTCACCAATCTCGCACGCACGTTGCGCTGGTTGAAAGAGCGCGAGATCTGGATCGTCGGCACCGAGGATCAGGCGACGCAGTCGCTTTACGGAGCGAAACTCACGGGGCCGATCGCGATCGTGCTGGGCGCGGAGGGCACTGGCTTGCGACGGCTCACGCGCGAGAACTGCGACCTGTTGGTCAGCATTCCCATGCGCGGTGTCGTGGAGAGCTTGAATGTTTCCGTCGCGGCCGGCGTGCTGCTCTACGAAGCAGTCCGCCAGCGCGTTTAATTACGAAGCTTTGGCCGTCCGGCGCGGTACGTACAGGCGGCTCATGGTCGCGAGCGGATCGAACTTTTCCATGTTCCGTGCCCGCATCAACTCCGCGAACTTTTGCGGGAGCAGCGCCGGGCTGCAATAGAAGCCCTGATATTTGTCGCAGCCGAGCGAGCGCAGGAAGTCCAGCTGCGCTTCGGTCTCCACGCCTTCGGCGATCACCTGCAGGCGCAAGCTGTGCGCGAGCGAAATGATGGCTTCGACGATGGCGGCGTCCTCGGCGTTGTTGAGCACGTCCTTGATGAAGCTGCGATCGATCTTGAGCTTGTCGAGCGGGAAGCGGCGCAGGTAGCTCAGGCTGGAGTAGCCGGTGCCGAAGTCGTCGATGGAAATGTGCACGCCGATGCGGCTGAGCTGTTCCAGGACGGCGGCCGAAGCGGCGGCGTTATGCATGACCGCGCTTTCGGTGAGCTCGATCTCCAGATAAGTCGGTTCCAGGTTGGCGCTCTCCAGCGCCGACTGCACGATCTGCGCGAGGTTCTTTTGCTTGAACTGCTGCGCGGACATGTTGATCGCGACGCGCACCGGCGCGGTGCCGTTCACCTGCCACTCGCGTGCCTGGCGGCAAGCCTCGTGCAACACCCAGTCGCCGATCTGCAGGATCAGTCCGGTTTCTTCCGCCAGCGGAATGAACTCGCCCGGCGGCACCAGGCCTCGCTGCGGATCGCGCCAGCGGATCAACGCTTCGGCGCTGCTGATGATGCCGGTGTTGACGTCGACCTTGGGCTGGTAGTGCAGTTCGAATTCGCCTTTGACCAGCGCGCGCCGCAAGCCGTTTTCCATTTCCAGCCGCTTCTGCGCGGACGCATTCATCGTCGGCGCGAACAACGAGAAGACGTTGCCGCCGATCTTCTTGGAGTGATACATCGCCGCGTCGGCGTGCACGATGAGCTGATCCGGCGTGGTGCCATCGCTCGGATACATGCTGACGCCAATGCTCGGCGCGGTGTGAATGTCGACCGATAGGACATGGAACGGTCGGTTGAATGCGGCGATCACTCGCTGCGCCAGCATTTCGATATCTGCGGTGGTGTCGATCTCGTCCATAATCATGACGAACTCGTCGCCGCCGGTGCGCGCCAGCGTGTCGCTCTTGCGCAGCGTGCCGCGCAGTCGATTCGCCACTTCCTTCAGCAGTTCGTCGCCGCCGAGATGGCCGAGCGAATCGTTGACCAGCTTGAAGCGATCCAGGTCGATCATCATCACCGCGAAGCGGCCGGCGCGGCGGTCCGCATAGGCGATGGCTTGTGACAAACGATCGTCGAGCAGCAGCCGGTTCGGCAATTCGGTCAGCGGGTCATGCGTCGCGAGGTGCTGCAGGCGGGCGTTGGCGTTTTCCAGCGCGACCGCGTGTTGGAGCGCGCGTGAGTCCAGGTGCGCGGCGAACATCAGCAGGATCATCGTAATCAGCAGCACCACCAGCGCGAAACCGCCGATCGCCATCGCCAGCCAGAAGCTGCTGGTCGCGGTGGCGCCGATACAGTAGGAGTCGGGCGCGAACTGGGATGCAAACATGCCGGTGTAATGCATGCCCGAAATCGCCGCACCCATGACCATCGCAGCGAACGCCCTTTGCAGGACGATGCGCCACGAAGCGCCACCACCCAGATTGAAGAACAGCCACAGCGCCGCGAACGAGGCGACGATGGCGATGACGATGGACGCGATCAGCAGCCGCGGTTCATAGGTGATGATCGGATAGATCTGGATCGCACCCATGCCCGAGTAGTGCATGCCCGCGATGCCCAGGCCCATGATGACGGCGCTGGTGCCCATGCGCCGCAGGCTGACCTGGCCGCGGCTGGCGATGTTGAGAGCGAAACCGGAGACCAGCACGGCGACGCCCAGCGAGCCGAGCGTCTTGAGCATGTCGTAGGACAGGGGAATTGGCAGCGCCAGCGCCAGCATGCCGATGAAGTGCATGGACCAGATGCCCACGCCCATGGCGAACGCGCCGCCGGCGAGCCAGATCCGCGTGTATTTGCGGTGACCGGTCGCCACGCGCGACGCCAGGGTCAGCGCCGTGTAGGAGACGCAGACCGCGACGAGGAACGACAGCGTTACCAACCAGGGATTGTATGAGCCGCTCACGTGGGAAAAGGGAATGTCCGGCCCTAGTGGCCAGTCCTTATAACGGCCGTCTCGAAGCGGCACTTGACGGGCTGGAGGCGGATTCAGCACCCCGCACCCGTGGCACTCGGGTAAATCCTGAGGCCCGGGCACGCCGATTTGCGCCCGGACGGGGCCTCCGCTACTATCCGCGGCCCTTTAACTCCTTGCCGCACCATCGCCCTGAAACAATAGGGTCGGCTGGGCGGCATACCCACAAGGAGCAGCAATGCGACACTATGAGATCGTTTTTCTGGTGCACCCTGACCAGAGTGAACAGGTTCCAGCCATGCTGGAACGCTACAAGAGCATGATCGCGACCGGCAACGGTACCGTGCATCGCCTGGAAGACTGGGGCCGTCGGCAACTCACGTTTCCGATCGCCAAGGTCCACAAAGCCCACTACGTGCTGATGAACATCGAAGTCGACGGCAAGACGTTGGCCGAGCTCACCGGCGCGTTCCGCTTCAGCGACGCGGTGCTGCGCCACTTGGTCATCAAGATGGACAAGGCCGTCACCGAAGCCTCGCCGATGGCGAAGGGCGAAGAGGAGCGCGACGAGCGCTTCGCTCGCGATGACGAAGAGGAAGGCGCTCCGGCGTCTGCCTGATCGCTCCAGCCGTTCACTTTCGAGGGTTCACCATGTCCCGCTTTTTCCGTCGCCGCAAGTTTTGCCGCTTCACCGCCGAAGGCATCGAGCAGATCGATTACAAGGACCTCGGCATCCTGAAGAGCTACATCACCGAGACCGGCAAGATCGTGCCGAGCCGTATCACCGGCACCAAGTCGCATTACCAGCGGCAGCTGGCGATCGCGGTGAAGCGCGCGCGCTATCTCGCGCTGCTGCCGTACACCGACCAGCACTGATCTTTTCGGGGCCCGACGCCTCGCCCTGAGTTTCATCTCGAGGGTAGCGAGGCAGACACATGCATCGTGGAATCGCTGTCTGGTTGACGGGACACCCGTGGCGCGCGGCCATCGCGAGCGCCATTTGTGGAGCCTTGTCGCCGCAGATGCCGCTGCCGTTTCTGATCGCCGCCGGTGCGATCGCCGTGCTGGTGGCGCTGCGTTTCGATCTTCGCTACGCCTTCGCCATGGCGATCACCTCGGGCGCGGCGGCGAGCTGGGTCGTGATGACGGGTCAGCCGCCCGGTGGCTGGTTGTTCATCGGGGTCGGCGTGCTGTTCTTCGGGCCGGTGCTGCTGGGCTGGCTGTTGCGCCAGACCGGTTCGCTGAACCTGGTATTCCAGGTCGTATTGTTGGGCACGATGCTGTTGTTGAGCGCCGTGTACCTGTCGCTGGAAGATCCAGTCGGCATGTGGCGCGGGCAGATCGAGACCGTTTGGGCGTCGATGGCGAATGCCGGCTTCTCGGTCGAGCGCGACCGGGATCTGATCGAAGTCTGGTCGCGCACCATGTGGGGCGCGGTCGCGGCGCTGGCGCTGTGCATGGTTTTCGGCGCGGCGTTGTTGGGGCGATGGTGGCAGTCCTTGCTGGATACACCGGGCTCGTTTGGCATCGAATATCGGCGACTGCGTCTGGGGCGCGCCATGGGTGTCGCGACCACGGTGCTGTTCATCATTGCGCTGGTGAGCGAATCGCCGCTGATCGCGTCGCTGGTGTGGGTGGCGTTCACTGCGCTGGCGTTTCAGGGTCTTGCGGCCGCCCACCGGAGCAAGGCCGTCGGCCGACTGGACCGGGGTTGGCTGGTGGCGATATATGTGCTGCTGATCGTGCTGCCGGTGACCTCGATCGT
>JBEVKA010000417.1:0-7377 GCA_040509855.1 Steroidobacter sp. | reverse complement strand
CGGCTTGGCCACATGCAGTCCGAATTCGGCCTCCGCTGCCAGGCTGGTCGAATTCTCGACCGTCTGCGGCAGCTCCAGTGAAAACGTCGAGCCCTTGTCGATCTGCGACTGTACGTCGATGCGCAGATCGAGCAGCGTCGCGATGCGTTGGACGATAGCGAGTCCCAAGCCGTAACCATCGCGCGCGGTGTTACGGGCTACGCCGACTTGAAAGAACTCGTCGAAAATAAAGCTCAGCTGATCGGCCGGAATGCCGATGCCGGTGTCGCGAATTTCCACGAGCACGGCGGTGGGCGTCGCCAGTGCGCGCAGTTCGATGAAGCCGTGGCGCGTGTACTTGATCGCATTCGAAAGCAGATTGCGCAGCAGCTGCTCGACCAGAGCAGGATCGGAGCGCGTGAAAACGCCGCCGTCCTGCACCTCGAATGTCAGTCCCTTCGCATCGGCTGCGGCCGAGAACTCGGTGCGCAGCTGATCGAACAGTTTCTCCAGCGGAAACACGCACAACTGCGGTCTGACCGCGCCGGATTCGAGCTTGCTGATATCGAGCAGCGCGTTCAGCAGCCGTTTCATCGCGTCGATGGCGTGGCCTTGCTGAGTGAGCGCCTCTTGCAACGGCGGAGTCATGTCCATACGTCGCAAGGTGCCGTGGAGCATGGAGAGCGCTTGCAATGGCTGGCGCAGATCGTGACTGGCGGTCGCCAGGAAACGGCTTTTGCTGAGATTGGCGCGATCCGCGTCTTCCCTGGCGCGATCGGCGCTCCTGTGAGCTTTGATGAGTTCGCGTTCGACGGCTTTGCGGTCTGTGACATCACGAATCGCCGCGGCCGCCAGGCCATCGCGCATCGGACTCAGGCTGATCTCGACCGGAAACTCGGTGCCATCCCAGCGGCGCCCGAGCAGATCGAGGCCGACGCCCATCGGCCGGGTGCGGCGGTCCGCGGCGAAGTGATGACGATGACTGGCATGGCGCGCGCGAAAGCGTTCAGGCAACAACAGGTCGACACTTCTGTTGACGATTTCCTCGCGCTGACAGCCGAACAGATCCGTGACGCGCTGATTCGCGTACAGCACGGTGCCCGTGTCGTCCACGATCAGCATTGCGTCGGGCGCGGACTCGACCAGCTCGGCCAGCAGCTGCGTGTGCAGTGACATTGCGGGTTCCCTGGACCGCAGGCGACCAAATGTTACATACAAACTCGACCCCGGGAAATCTACGCGCTGCTTCGGTACCTCTCCTGATAGGCGTGCTGCTCGTGAGCGGGAATCTTACAAACATTTCAACGAGTGCAGTGGGAAATGTCCATGACACGCGAGTTGGACTGTATCGGCTGGCATGTGACGCCGGAGCTCGACTGTTCGGCAAGGCCGTGGTCGGTCATCAGAACATCGCTTGAGCGCGACGAAACCCATGCGTTGCGTCTTTCCTGGCAGGTAATCGATACCCCGCGAAATGTTTCCTGGTCACCCTGGCGCAGCACGTGGCATTGAGCAGGTCATTTGCGAAACGAGTCCAGATCGATGCCATGGCGCGCGATCTTGTCGTAGAAGGTTTTGCGTGGGATGGCCAGCTTGTCCAGCGTCGCGCGCACATCGCCGTCGGTCGAGCGTAGCGCGTCGCGAATCAAGGTCGCCTCGTAACGTTCGACTCGTTGCGGCAGGCTCTCGGGCGTCTCGGCCTCGTCATCGCCAGCGTCCGGCATTCTCAACACCACGCGATCGGCGAAGTTACGCAGCTCACGCACGTTGCCCGGCCAGTCGTGCTCGAACAAGCGCGCTTTGACTCCCTTGGTCATCGACGGTGGCGTGCGGCGGAATCGTTCGGCTGCCGCCGCGAGGAAGTGACCGAACAGAGGCACGATGTCCGCCCGGCGCTCTCGCAAAGGGGGAATGCGCAGCCGCACGACGTTGAGACGGAAATACAGATCCTTGCGGAAAGCATCGCGGGCGGCCATCTCGCCGAGATCGACCTTCGCCGCCGCAACGACACGGAAATCGACGGAGCGGGGCGTGTTCGCGCCAAGCGGTATCACCGCGCGATCTTCCAGCACTCTCACCAATCGTGTTTGCAGCGACAATGGCATCGACTCGATGTCGTCCATGAACAACGTGCCGCCATCCGCGGCCTCGATGCGTCCGATGCGCCGGCGACCGGCACCTTGAAACGCCGCCGCTTCGTGACCGAACAGTTCATGTTCCAACAAGCTGTCGGGCAGCGCCGCGCAATTGAGAACGGCAAACACGCGATTGCGACGTTTGCTCCAGGCATGTAACGCGCGCGCGGCGACCTCTTTGCCAGCGCCTGTCTCACCTTCGATCAATACATCCACGTCGGCATCCGCGAGTTGCCGCAGACTGGCGCGCAGGCCGGCCATCACCGGACTGTCTCCAATCAATGGCAGTTCATCGTCGGCGCGACGTGCAGCCTCTCGCAGCCGTCTGTTTTCGAGCACGAGCGCGCGTTGCTCCAACGCTCGATGCACACTCGACACCAGTCGCTCGGCTGCGAATGGCTTGGCGATGAAGTCATAGGCACCGGCGCGCAACAACTCGACGGCCTGTTGAATGTCGCCATGGCCAGTGATGAGAATCACCGGCAGATCGGCGTCGCGACGCTTCAGCTCATGAAACAGAGTGCGGCCATCCGTGCCCGGCATGCGAATGTCGCTGACGACGACGCCCTGGAAGTTCTCGTCGAGCCCGGCCAGCGCCGGCTGTGCGTCGGCGAACACACGCACCTCGAAGCCGGCCAGCTCCAGCGTTTGGGTATTGGCTGCCCTGACATCGGGATCGTCGTCGATGAAAGCCACCACGCCGCGAGTTTGAGCAACTTCAGTCATCCGCGCGCCTCAATGTGATAACGAAACTAGCGCCGGATTGCGCCGGTTCGACATGCTCCAGCAGGCCACCAAACTCGGCGACGATGTCGCGCGAGATGACCAAACCCAGCCCCAATCCGTTGGGCTTGCTGGTGGCGAAAGGAGTGAACAATGCTTGCAACGTCTGCGGCGCGATGCCGGGGCCGTTGTCCGTGATCTCGATAGTGACTTCCCCGGTGCCGGCGCGAACATCGATCGTGACTTTCGGTTCATGCGAACCGTCGAGCGCGTCAGCCGCGTTCTGCAACAGATTGACCAGCACTTGCTCCAGCCGAGCGCGCTCCGCGATCACTCGCAGCGATGCGCCGTCGCCAGTGCGAACCTGCTTTATCCCTAGCGTTCGGAAACGTGTCCGCATCAGAAGCAGAGCGCCGGCGATCGCGTCGTCGACGCGCACCTGTTGTGGCGTGCCGCTGCTCTTGCGGGAGAACGTCAGCAACTCCTGAGTGATGGCGCCGATGCGTTCGGTGAGCGAGGCGATGGCGGTGAGATTCGCCGCCGCTCGCGAGGGCTGCGAGCGTTCCAGAAAGGCGCGGGCGTTGTCGACGTAAGAGCGAATTGCCGCAACCGGTTGGTTGATTTCGTGAGCCACGCCGGCGGAGATCTGTCCGAGTACCGCCAGTTTGTTGGCTTGAACCAGCTCGTCTTGCAACGTATGCAGCGTAGCTTCGGCACGCGTGCGCTCGTCGACTTCCTGCACCAGTCGCTCGTTGGTTTCCTTCAGCTCACGCGTGCGCAAGTTGACCTGCATTTCCAATTCCTGCCGAGCCGCTTCACGTCGCGCAGCCATGGTCTTTTCACGAGCGCGTGCGGCGAGCGCAGCCATGATGGCGAGCGTCAACAACGCACCTCCGAAGCCACCAATCGCCGCGCCACTCCAGCGGGCTGCGCGAAGTTCCGTTCTCGCATCGCGCAGCACGTGCACGTTCCAGCCGGGCTTGCCGGCAGCGTAGTCGGCGGCGATCAACCAGAAACCGGGCTTCTCGGGAAAGTCAGGCACGGGCCGGCGCAGGTCGAGCTGTTGCGGACTGGAAAGTGCAGCTTGATCTTCCTTACTGAGCGGACGCGTGGTGGTGAAGCGCCACTGCGGTTGATTGGTGATGAGCACGACGCCACGTTCATCAGTGACATATGCGCCGTCGCCTGAGCTGCGCCACTGCGCTTCGAGCGCATGAAACTCCACTTTGACCACGATGATCCCCAGCGGCGCGCTCTCGATCCCCGGCGTCGATGTTTCGTCGATGCGTCGTGCGAGATACAAGCCAGGCACGCGGCTGACGGTGCCGAGCGTGAACAGCTCGGCGACGCCGTTTTTCATCGCGTCGCGGAAGTAGGGGCGGAAGGAATAGTCCACGCCGACGAAACTGGTCGGCGTGCGCCAGTTGCTCGACGCCAGCGTGCGCCCGGATGTATCGATCAAATACACCGTGGCGGCGCCGACGTGCTGAGCGAATCGCTCGAACCGTTCGCTCAAGGCTTCGAATGTTTGTTCGTTCTCGGCGGACGTGTGGACGGTCCGGAGCGCCGCGCGCACCTCGGAATCATCTGCCAATACGAAGGGCAGCGATCGATGTCGTTCGAGTTCGTTACTCAGCATCGCGGCGCGCAGGGCCGCGTCGTTGTTCACTCGGCTGACGACGTTCTGGCGAGCGAGCCGGACGGCGATTTCGGCGGCGGCCCAGGCGCTCAAGAGCGAGATCGCGCCCACCAGGAGCGCTCGTCGCCACAGTCGGCCCGCGTCTTCGTTGAGGAGGGTCATGGACGGCCATGGGGTTAAAGTTGGCGGATATTCGCACAGGGCTCGGGCAGCGTGTGCAAAAAGTCGCACAGAAACATGCGGCCGATCGGCCAATTCCTCAATATAAATAATCAGATAGCTCCAAGGAGAGCGTCGCTTGCGCCCTCGGTGCCATCGCTCGCACCATTCATTCCGTTTTCCAACAATGACGATGCGGGGGGATCAATGCGTTCTGTGATCGATGCCGAGGCCGTCGCGCCGGCGACGCCGAAGCGCGTGCCCGCTTATCGCAGCCTGTATGCGCAGGTGATCGTCGCCATCATCGTCGGTGGGCTGATCGGGCACTTTCAACCGAGCGCCGGCGTCGCGCTCAAGCCACTCGGCGACGCGTTCATTGCTCTGGTGAAGATGATTATCGCGCCGGTGATTTTCATCACCGTGACATCCGGCATCGCCGGCATGTCGAGCCTCGCGTCTCTGCGCAGCGTCGCGCTCAAGGCCTTCGGCTATTTCCTCGCCGTTTCTTCGTTCGCACTAGTGATCGGCATGATCGTGGCGAACGTCGTGCAGCCCGGCGCTGGCATGAACATCGACCCGTCCACGCTGGATGCCGGCGCAGTGGCCACGTATGCCAGCAAGGCGCACGAGCAATCCATCGTCGGCTTTCTGATGAACATCATCCCGACGACGTTTCTTGCCGCGCTCACCGGTGGCGAGATTCTGCCAGTGCTGTTCGTGGCGATTTTGTTTGGCATCAGCATCTCGCTGGTGGGCGCGCCGGCCGCGCCCGTGGTGTCGGTGCTCGAAAGCGCGAGCGAAGTGTTCTTTCGCTTGGTGAGCGTGTTGATGAAGGCCGCGCCGATCGGTGCGCTCGGCGCCTTCGCGTTCACTATCGGCAAGTACGGCATCGGCGTGATCGCCAATCTCGCCGCGTTGCTCGCGACGTTCTATGTGACGTCCGCATTGTTCGTGCTGATCGTGCTCGGCCTGATTGCGCGCGCGAACGGCTTCTCGGTGATCCGCCTGATTTCCTATTTGCGTGCCGAGTTGCTGCTGGTCCTGGGAACCAGCTCGTCCGAGTCGGCGCTGCCCAGCTTGATAAAGAAGCTCGAAGCCGCGGGTTGTTCCAAAGCGGTCGTCGGCCTGGTCGTGCCTACCGGTTATTCGTTCAACCTCGACGGCACGAACATCTACATGACCCTGGCCGCGCTGTTCATCGCGCAGGCCACGGGCGTCGATCTGTCGATTGGCGAACAGCTGTTGTTGTTGCTCGTGGCCGCGCTCAGCTCGAAAGGTGCAGCCGGCGTGACTGGCGCTGGTTTCATCACGCTCGCGGCGACGCTGGCTGTTACGCCTTCGGTCCCCGTCGCGGGCATGACGCTGATCCTGGGTATCGACCGCTTCATGTCCGAATGCCGCGCGTTGACCAACTTCATCGGCAATGCCGTGGCGACGATCGTGGTTTCGCGTTGGGAGGGGGCGCTGGATGTGCAGGCGCTCGAGTCGGCATTGAGCAATCCGAACGCCGCGCCAGCGTCGCAAAGTAATACTTGATTCACTCAGTGGGGGGGCTATGAAAACAAACGATACGGTTCGCTCGGCAGCGCTGCTCGGCGCGCTGATGCAAATTATGGGAGCGAGTTCGGCCTGGGCGCAGGAAGCGTCCAACACGCCGGTCTCGGAACAGCTGGAGGAAGTCATTGTCACCGGCTCTAACATCCGCGGTGCCTCCGATACGGGCGCGATCGCGGTGTCCGTGCTCGATGCCGAAAAGCTGGCCGCTTACGGACAGGCGAGCACCGGTGAATTGCTGGAAAACGTGGCGCAGGCCGGCGCGTTCGAGATCAACGGCGCCGCCGACGGACCGAACGATGCGCGTGGCGATATCGCGACGGTGAACTTGCGTGGCCTGGGCACGGGCAACACGCTCGTGTTGTTGAATGGTCGGCGCATCGCCGCGCACGGCGCGAATCAAGATATCGGCTCGACGCCGCGTCAGGTCACGAACGTAAATGCATTCCCGGCCGCGGGCATCGAACGCGTCGAAGTGTTACGCGACGGTGCGTCGGCGCTGTACGGCTCGGACGCGACCGCTGGCGTGCTCAATACCATCATGGATGCGGATTTCGATCGCAGTACTTTGACGGCTCGCTACAGCAGCCTCGAAGGCACGGGAGAGCATGAAACATCCATCGATTTCGCGCAGGGGCTGCAATTCGGCGAAGGCCGCACACGCGTGCTGCTGACTGGCTCCTACTTCGATCGCAGCGGCTTGTATTCGAGTGAGCTGGGGCAACAGTTCAACTCGGTCGACAAGCGCGCTTATCTCGGCGACTCGCCGTACGCGACCACGACTACCGACTTCCGCAATACCTCGACTTCATCGCCGTTCGGCCAGTATCAGGCCGGCGCGCTCAACAATCTCGGCGTGTTCGTGGGGCAGCGGGTGCGGCAGGGTACGACCGCGCTGACGAGCACGACCGGTGAATTTCACATTCAGCCGTGTTCGTTCGCGGGCACGCGCGCCCAGATCGGTCAGCGTGCCGAAGGCTGCATGGGTATCGACGACGGCACGCTCGATCCGGCGTTACGTTATGACTTCGCCGCCAACCAGCCCAACAATTCGCTCAACGAAGGCGTGAACATCGCCAACGATCCGATCACCAACAAAGGTCGACAGCTGATTCCGGAGGCGCAGCGCTACAACGCCTATGTATTCAGCGAGCACGACTTCACCGACAACCTGCAGGGCTTCGGCGA
>JBEVKA010000416.1:0-10484 GCA_040509855.1 Steroidobacter sp. | reverse complement strand
ATTCATTCTGATTCGCGCCGCCAACGTGGATGGCGACCCGAAGCCATGGACCTTAGACTCGAATAACATCGTGTCGTCGGTCATGTCTTTCCTGGGCACGACCAAAAATCCGCCGACCCTGCTTTAAATCCTGATGACTCTGGGGCCGGCCGCGATCGCCTGTGCCTATGCCGACCGCGTCCGCGGGCCGATCAAGGATGTACTGGTGACGCTCGGGCGCGCACCGCTGGCGTTCTATATCGCACATCTCTATCTCATTCACGCCGCGGCCATGTTGCTCGGCGTTGCGCAGGGCTTTGAAGCCCAGCAGTTCCTGACTCACTACCGTTTCTTTCCGCAAGGCTTCGGTGTCGGCCTGCTGGGCATCTACCTGATCTGGATCGCGGTGGTGGTGGCGCTCTATCCGTTGTGTCGATGGGTCGCCGACTTGAAGGCGCGGCGGAAGGATTGGTGGCTCAGTTATATTTGAGGTTGCTCTCGCGATCCTAAAGTCGCCAATCCGGTCGAACGTTTCTCCAGCGAGTTCCCTCACAGCAGTGCGGTGGTCGAGGAAGCCATCACCGGATCGTCACCACGGGCAGGTCCACGTACGAAGCCTCATCGCCGGCATGATGAATCGTGTTCCGGGCGATGACCGGTTCGCTCTCGCTTTCATTCGCGCCGCCGGTGTTGAGATTGCGAACGAATTTGGGGAAGTTGGAGGAGGTGACTTCCACGCGGATGCGATGGCCCTTTGCGAAGCGAATGCTCGTGGCCATGGGCGTGGGCCGGATCTCGTAGACCTTGCCGGTCGTCATTGACTCTGGTTTGTCGTAGCCGTTTCGATAACGCGCACGGAATATCGTGTCGGCGATGATGTAGGCAGTGCCATCCTGCGCCACATCGACCAGCTTCACGGCGAAATCCGTGTCCTTGGCGTTCGACGAGACCTTCAACACCGTGTCGACGAACCCCGTGACTTCCAAGGGTTCGCTCAATGGCTCGCTGCTGTACACGAGCACATCGGCTCGTGCCTCGATCGTTCTCTGATCGAAGGCGCCAGGGATGACGATGCCACCATTGCAACAATCGCCGCCGCCGATCGTTTGCACCGGATTCAACGGATCGTATGTATATGTATCGGGCTTTTCGCTGATGGGCGGAGGTATCTGCTCCAGCCTGCCATCGCCATACAAACTATTGGCGCCGCCGCCGCTGCGCAGGTACATGCGAACGTTCTGTGCTTGCTTCGGCGGCCACTGCGCCGATGACTTCCACGCGTTCTCACCCATGGTGAAGTAGCGGACTGGAGGAGTCGTTGTCGCGAACGCCTTCTTTTCTCCCTTCAGCCAGCGATCGAACCACGCGAAGATCGTTCCGTTCACATCGAACCTCGCATCGCCCATCGAGCGCTCGCCGACCATCGTGTCGGGGCTGAGTTTGTGATACTGACAGTGAGTGCCTGGCGCGATCACGGCGTATTGATTTGCGCTCGCTTCCGGATCCGTGTTCGCGCGGCGCGCGTGATTGAACAGCTCGAGATTCGGCCCGATGGAAACGTCGTACCAGCTGTTGAACCACAGTGCCGGCACGCCCCAGTTCATGTCGTCATGATAGAGACCGCCGGTGCGCCAGGCGGGATCGGCCGGTGTGCGCTTGATGAGCTCTTCGAACGTACCCGGCGGCTCGCCGAGATCGCTCAGCATCTTGTCGACGGGCAGATGTCGGATCTGCTTGTTCCATTTGACGTCCGGTTTCTTTGCAGCCAGATCGTTGTATTGAGCGACGCGTGCGCGAATCTTCGGATCGAGCGACGATGGCAGCTGCGCGCGCAGCGGATTGTCGACGTCGTAGAGCCACACGAAAAACAGGTTGCGAGGCACGCCGCCGGTGTACCAGTTGCCTTGTTCCTGAAATCGCCCCACCTTGCCGATGCCTGCGCCGGCGGACATGGGCACCATCGCAGCGTGAGCAGGATGATTCTGAGCTGCCAGCGCGAGTTGCCACTCGGCCGATGAGGAGCAGCCGAGCGTTCCCACCTTGCCGTTCGACCAGGGCTGTTTCGCGATCCAGCTCAGTGCGTCGTAGCCGTCTGTTTGCGGATGGCCCAGGATTTCGTATTTGCCTTCGGAAAAATAACGCCCGCGTTCATTCTGAATGACGAAGGCATAGCCTTGTTTGACCGCCGCGACGGCGTAGCGCAGCGACGCTCCGTGCATGCCGAGTTCGCTGTACGGGGACTTCCACAGAATGGTCGGCAGCGGACCCTTGGCGTCCTTCGGACGGAACACATTGGTCGCAAGCCCGACGCCATCACGCATGGGCACGAGCAGCGCGCGCTCGTCGGCCGCACTCTCGCTCAACTCCTGCTTCAGCGATTCTTCGCTGTACTTGGAATATTCAGGTCCGTCGGCAGGTGCGCCGGCGAGCACCACCACTGGAACACAGGTGAGCCACAATGCGGCAATCGTCTGAATGCTTTTCATGCGAATGATCTTGCAGGTACGAGTAAAATGGCGCGGCTCGAATTGCAGCCATGGAAGCATACACACATGTCGACGATCCCACTGCTGGGCGTGCTGGCGTTATTGATGACGAGCACGGTCATGGGGCAGGTCATGCCTGCGGATTGGGATGCCGCTGACATCGAAACAGTTCGGCTGGCGCCCGAGAAGATAGACGCGCTGCCGCCTCCGATACAACAGGAGCTCACGCGGCTGGGGTGCACTGTTCCTCAGGTGTCGTCAGCGTCCGATCGGCCCGGCAATTTCATCATCGGGCGATTCCTGGCGTCGAGCCAGACGCACATCGCGGTGCTGTGTTCTCGTCACAGAATCTCCTCGATCCTGGTATTCGCCACGGGCTCGACGCGACCCGTCGCGGAGTTGGCGGAGGCGCCCGACAAGGACTTTCTTCAAGTCATCGACGGCAATGGCCGCATCGGATTCTCTCGTTCCCTGGAAGTCGCGCAACCGCACGCTATTCGCAGCTATCACGCGAACTCGGGCGGACCGGAGCTGCCGTCGCTCGACCACGACGGCATCGCCGATGCTTTCGCCGAGAAGGGGTCGAGGGTCTGGTATTGGCATGCAGGACAGTGGTTGCAGTTGATGGGCTCCGATTGAGTGTCAGCCCGTGGCTCGGGAGGAGGCAGAGTCGAGATCTTGCAGCAGCCGTGCGGCTGCTTGCAGGTCGTGAGTTTCGAAGCCTTCGGTGAATCGATCGTAGATCGTGGCCAGCGACGCTCGGGCCTGTTCGCGTTCGCCCTGGCGGGCCCGAAGATGCGTTAGATCCAGCGTCGCGCGTAATTCCCACGATGGGGCGGACTGGCGTCGCGCGATCCGACATGATCGAGCCAGCAAGCAGGCCGCTCGCGCTTCGTTTGCTTGAGATATGGAAATTAGAGTGACGGCCTGCAAGCGCAACAGCTCCGGCAACAGCACGGCCTCTGCGCTTCGCACGGCATCGCGTCGCGCGCTGCGTATGACGGTGAGCGCCTCGTCGGATCGTCCCATTGTCATCAGGCCATCCGCGAGCCAGCACGACACCAGCGTCCCCACGACGTTCTGACGCTCGACTCGCATTCTTTGCAGCGCTGCCTGCATCATCGCGATGCCTTGCTCCGTGTCTCCGCGCCCGATCAGTAACGCCCCTTGCAAAGCTGCCGCGCTGGAATGGAACGGCTTCAGCACGGGCCAATGCGTATGTTTGATGAGTTGCTCCAGAACGTCCTGAGCCGCATCCCATCGGCCGCACCATAAATACACCGGCGCCGTGAACAGCAACGCGAAACAGGTATCGAGAGGTTTGCCGGAGTGCATTGCCGTCGACACTGCTTGCCGCGCCGTCGTCATCGCCTGCTCGGGAACGCCGGCCAGCCACAAAGTACGAGACAGCACGATCAGTCCACGCACCCGGTGATCGTTGCCACACAACTGCAAATGCCGATCACCGGCGCGGGCAAAGCCTGCGTCGAAGTGTCGTCTTGCCGCTGCCTGGTCGCCCAGGAAATGACGGGCCACTCCTTGCACCAGATCCGCGATCGCGACACAGCTCTCATCGCCGACTTGTTTCGCGGCGGCGTCCCACTCCTGTGCCGCTGCGAGCGCGCCACGAAAATCGGCGATGCGCGTCAGAAACAGATGCTTGGTCGCGAGCATGCGAAGTCGGTGCGAGGGATCGTTGAGTGGATGCGCGAGCTGCATGCCGCGTGCGATGGCGGTCAGCACGTCGTCGCTATTGCCTCGCATCCACATTGCGGAGATTGCCCAGGTACTCTGTAGCAACATCTCGCGTCGGCCGCCGCTCGTAGACTCTGTGAGTGCCGCGATCCCTGCAGCGCTCCACTTATAGGACTCACTCAATAGAGACAACTCGAAGAACACCGGCGCGGCGGCCGCGGCCAGACCGACTGCGAGCGCCGGATCCGTATCTTTTTGATCTCCAGAGAAGCACCACTCGAGCGCGGCGCGAATGTTGCCAAGATGCTCACGCAATACATGAGCACGGCCGGTGTATTCCAGGTCGATCTGCCCACCATGACGTGTATCGAGCAGATTCTTGAAATATTCCGCGTGGTGTCTCGCTGTGATGGCAGCTTCGCCGCTGTCTCGCAGTTTTTCCTGCGCGTAGATTCGCGTAGTTTCGAGAAGTCGATAGCGAGTGTGAGCGTCGGCGCCGGTCTGAGCGGACACCAGCGACTTGCTGACCAGCGCGTCCAGGACGTTGAGCGTGCTGCCGAGATCTGCCGATTCGCCATGCACGACGGCCACGATCGCTTCGAGAGTGAATGCGCCTACCAGCACCGACAGTCGACGCAGTGCCAGTTGTTCCGTGTCGGGAAGCAGTCCGTAGCTCCAATCGAGCAGGGCACGCAATGTTTGATGGCGGGGAAGAGCAGTGCGTCGCCCGTGCCAGTCGAGTTCCAGATTCCTGTCGAGGAGATCCGCCGTCGCGGCGATGCCGTGACTGGCGGCACGACCGGCGGCCAACTCGATTGCGAGCGCCAGCCCTTCGAGCCTGCCGCAGATGCCGGCCACGATCGGCGCATTCTCATCATCCAGTTCGAAGCGACTGCCGCCGGCGGCCGCGCGCTCCATGAACAGTTGCACGGCGGGGAAAGCGAGCACATCGACAGCTTTCATGCTGGACTGTGGCGAAGGGCTCGCGAGCGGCGGCAGCCAGTAGACGTGCTCACCCTCGACCCGAAGCGCTTCGCGGCTGGTCGCGAGGATATGCACGCCGTCCGCTTCCTTGAAGAGCGTTTCGGCCAGCGTGGCGACCGCGTCGATCACGTGCTCGCAGTTGTCGAACACCAGCAGGATCCGCAGCGTTCGCAAATATTCGAGCAAGGTCGGCATGGCATCGGCGGTCTGCACCGACAGACCCAGCGACGCAGCGATCGTCGCCGCGACGATCTTCGCATCCGCGACCGTGCCGATGTCGACGAAGCACACGGCGGCGGAGAACTCTTCGAGCATGTCGTGCGCCACCGCGATCGCGACTGTCGTCTTGCCCATGCCTCCCGGGCCGATGATGGTGATGAAGCGTTCGGCGAGCAGGTCGGCGTCGATGTCGCGCACCAGCTTTTCACGGCCCACCATCCTGGCCAGCTTAGGCGGCAGAACCATTCGCTTGCGGGCAGCATCGGGGAATGATGCCGAGGTCTCCGCGGATGCAACGACAGTTTCGTGCGTGATCTGCGCGATGAAACAGTAGCCCTGGCCGGTGACGTTATCGATATAACGCGCACCGCCTGCACCATCGCCGAGCGCCTTGCGCAGGGCGCTCATGTGAACTCGCAGATTGGCTGGGCTGACCACCAGATCGCGCCAGACGCGTGCGATCAGATCGCGGTGACTGACGATCTCGCCCGGGCGTTCGGCCAGCGCGATCAGGATATCCATGGCGCGATCGCCCAGGGCGAGCGGAACGCCATCGCGCCGAAGCTCGCGCCGGGCCGGCGACAGTTGGAACGGTCCGAACGACGAGACCCTGCCATGTGAGGTTGTCATGACAGCACATCGGGAAAGTTAGGAGCCGCAGGATAATCCTGTGGCCGTCGGTTGCAAATGTCCTGCAGTGAAAGAGCAACCTGGCCACTGGCTCGCCCACGTAGCGGCAAAAACTGAGCGTATTGGCGGTGCAACCGGGCGGCATCGCTGTATCAGCCAACTCACCGTTGATATATCCAAGAACTCCGCGCGCGGGTCTGTCGACAATGACGCCGGTGGATCTTTTCAACCGCTGGAGGATGGCCATGTCGAACTTCAAGATACTTGCAACGTCGGTGGCGCTGCTCGGGCTTGGCGCGCAGTCGCTACAGTCCGCGTCCGCTGAAGATGGGGCCATCGTCGCTCCGCTCATTTCAAAGGATCTCGCGGATGTGCCGGGCAAGGAGATGTTGATGATTACCGTCGTCTATCCGCCGGGCTATGCCGGGCCCATCCATCGTCACGACGCGCACTCTCTGATCTACGTGCTCGAAGGTTCGGTGGTGATGGGTGTGAGAGGCGGCAAGGAGGTCACGCTGAAAACAGGGCAGACGTTCTACGAAGGTCCCAACGATGTGCATACCGTGGGTCGCAACGCGAGCGCGTCCCAGCCTGCGAAACTGGTCGTCGTCCTGTTGAAGAAGAAGGGCGCGGACGTGGTGCTGCCTGCCGAATGATGCTCGCAAGCTCGAACGAATACGCGGTGTCTTGGCTTCCGATGAGAATGCTGGCAATGTCCGCCGACGCAGGCGACATGGCTGACGTTCAATGAACCGACCCAAGACACCGATTCGCAGTTCATCGTTCGCGATCGTGCTCATCGCGCACGTTCTGATGGCCTGCGCGTGGCCCGCGTTCAGCGCCGAGCGGTGGAGCGCCGCCGAAGCCAATACCTGGTACGCGAAGCAGCCGTGGCTCGTCGGCAGCAACTACAATCCGGCGACTGCCATCAATCAACTCGAAATGTGGCAGGCAGATACGTTCGATCCGGCGAGCATCGATAAGGAGCTCGGCTGGGCACGAGCGCTCGGCATGAACACCATGCGCGTGTTCTTGCACAATCTGCTGTGGGAGCAGGACGCCGCTGGTTTCCAGAGGCGCATCGATGAGTTTCTCGCCATCGCCGCGCGCCACCGTATCAAACCCATGTTCGTGCTGTTCGACAGCTGCTGGGATCCAGAACCGAAACTGGGTCCACAGCATCCGCCGATTCCGGGCGTGCACAACTCAGGTTGGGTACAAGCGCCGGGCCGCGCGAGACTGGACAATGCCTCCGGCTATCCGAAGTTGCGTCAATACGTTGAAGGAGTCGTCAAGGCGTTTGCCAGGGACGAACGAATTCTGGCGTGGGATGTGTGGAACGAGCCCGACAACGATGGCGGCGGTAACTATCCTCGACACGAGGGCAAGCAGAAGCACGTCGAAGTGTTGCTGGCTCAGGTGTTCGAGTGGGCACGCAGTCAGAAACCGATTCAGCCGCTCACCAGCGGACTGTGGCAGCACGATGACTGGTCGCTCGCCAAACTGACCGCCATCGAAAAAATCCAGATCGAGCAGTCGGACGTCGTTTCGTTTCACGACTACAACTGGCCGGAGATCTTCGAGCGTCGCGTTCGTCAGTTGCAGGCCTATGGCCGGCCGCTGATGTGCACGGAATATATGGCGCGCGGCAATGGTTCGACGTTCGATGGGACGCTGCCGCTGGGCAAGCGTCACAACATCGCGATGTACAACTGGGGCTTCGTCGACGGCAAGACGCAGACACGCCTGCCGTGGGATTCATGGAAGAAGCCATATACTCTCGATCAGCCACCGATCTGGTTCCACGAATTGCTGCGCACGGATGGCTCTGCCTATCGCAAAGCCGAGACCGATCTCATCAAACGACTCACGACGGCGCCGAAGGGAGTCGTTCCGGCGGAGTAACAGCGTGCGCACGCGGCTTCACCACTCGGCTAGTTGGGCAGAGGCTGCACTTTCACTCCGAATGCACCGACGATGAACAGCGCGGCGCGGTTCGGCGGCGTGGCGATTTGGATGGAAGCATCTCCCGGCGACACGCCGAGCGAGATACCCGTGCCAATCTCCGTGAACTGACTGAGATCGTAGGTTCGCAGCTCCAGCGGATCGCTACCAATCCCTAGTTGAGAGCGAACTGTATAGGCACGCGACGCATCGTCGTTCACGAAAGTGCCGTGCGCGTACGCAGGAAGCTGGCCGATACGTTGCCGTGTATCCGCTCGGAACGCGATGGTGCTGTTGTCGAAGCCAAAGCCGCTGCTGAGACGATTGGTGCTCAACACCAGCACCGACCCGGAGAAGTCGAGCGCAGGACGCGCGGGGCGCAGGAAAGGCACACCGATGGAGTTGAGGTTCTCCGGCATGTTGCTCAAGCCGGAGAACAACTGCGCGGACGCGTCGTACTGCGGGATGCCCGCCGTCGTACCTTCGTCCGTGCTTTCAACCAATCCAACGAATGAGCCGGACGCGTTGCCGCCGGTGAGCGCGAAACGAGCCGTCGCTTCCGATCGGGCAAAGCTGTGGTCCAGCGTCGAATACAAATAAATCGGCGACGCACCGAAGTTGTCGTAGTCGCCGGTGGTCACGACCAGATAGCCGTCGTTCGCCAGTGCGATGGATTGAATCGATGCCTGGTCGGGGAATGCGTAGCTGGCGCGCTCGTCGAACGTGGCAGGATCGAGTTCGATGAGCCGGCTCGAAGTCGCCGCGATCAGCACCCCGCCGTCCGGTGAGAACGCCACGTCCTGCAAGTCCGGAATCGTGTTCGAGGCCAACACAGACCAGGTCGCACCGGTGTAACCGAATCGCACCAGCTGACTGTTCTCGGATTGCTCGGCCTGCGTGACCACGTACAAATTGTTGCGTTCCGCGTCATGCACGGCGGCGGACACGAGAAAAGGCGCCGTCGTGAACGGCGTCAGCGTGGCCGCATAGGTTGGAACATTCACTGTCACCAGCGATCCCGTGAAGCTCACGGCGCCGCCATCGATCGATACTGCGTAACGGCCGGGGGTAAGTGACGGATAGGTGGCGCGAATCTCGGTGTCGCTCACGACTGTGACATTGGAAGCCGCTGTCGTTCCGAAGCGCACACTCGATGCATCGGCGAAGCCTTTGCCACGCAGGATCACAGTCCCTGCGTTGTTGGCGGCGACGACACGTGGCGTGACCGTCGTGCCCTGAACCGCGGCCGTGACGTTGTACGTCACATTGAAAGTCTGTGGCTGACCGATGACCTTGCTGCGACAAAAGGAATCGTCGAGACAGACGGTGATCGTCACCGTGCCGGTGTTGATGCCTGCGTCCAACCGCGCGGCGGTGTTCGGCACGAAACGCACGTAACCGCCGCCATCCGTGAACTGAACGTTGGCATTGAACAGCGTGCGGCCAGTTCCTTGAACGCTCGCGTACAGCGTGCCGGTGGGCGCGCCGTCGATCGTGAAAGCAACGCGTTGCTCGGGCGGCGTCGAATTACGCAGAACGGTCGAGAACGTCAGGTTCGTCGTTTCATAACTGACTGTTCCCGAGACCGTAGCAGGCGGCGGCGTGTCTGGTAGGGGATCGGGATCGGGTTGCGGTGTCGTATCGGGCGGCGCCGAATTATCGGGCGGTTGTGACGAACCCGGCGGCGGTGAAGGCGGATTGGGAGGCGGACTGCCGCCGCCACCACCACCGCAACCTGCAACGATCAACAACACGCTGGCCGCGACAGCTACGCGGCTGATGCGCAAGACATGCATTCAACATCATCCCTGACTGAAGGTGTTTTCACTATACAGAGTCAAGGCGACGGTTCGTACTGTCACGAAACGGAGACGGCGGAGCTGAACGCCGCTACGAAAAAGGCGCGGCGAGCCGAAGCCCGCCGCGCCCCAATCCAACATCAAAGTTCTAACATCAAGGTTCGAATGTCAGCGTCTCGTTGTCGAGATCCACTGGATCCGCTGCGCCAGGGAACAACTCATAAGTCGTTCCCGTGGCGGACAGTGGCGTTCCGGCCGAGAGATCTGTCTCACCGGGATTCGTCGCTCCGCCGCCTTGGGTGACACCGGCGAGAGCATCGAGTGCTGCTACGTCGCCATAGGTGGTGGTGATGCCGCCGTCCGCGGACAGAGAGATAGAAAACGAATTGCTATCTCCTGCCAGGAACTGCGGCACATTCGCGTACGTCACGGTCAGCGATGTCTCGTCCGCCTGGACGAAGACTTCGCCGCCCTCTTGCGGTGACAAGTCATCCCACAGCGCGGCGATGCGCGGCGGGCCGCTCAGCAGATCGGCTACCGACTCCGAGAAGTCGGTGTTGCCGGCGCCGAACGTCAGGTTGCCGTTGGAGTTCACGAACACCGACGACCAGCTCTGTCCCTGGTACGGGAAGCTGAAGGGAATGCCGACCGGCAGGGTCGAGTCGTCGGTGAGAGTGCGCGTAACCCGATCCGACACTTCGGCGTTCAACACATAGCGACCCGGGCCTTCGCCAGTGCCGCTGAAGTC
>JBEVKA010000415.1:0-6920 GCA_040509855.1 Steroidobacter sp. | reverse complement strand
CGGCGGCGAAACAATTGCTCCGCCGGTTCTGGCAGGAAACTCAGGGCGAAACGTCTTCGCTCCAGACGTTGTCGCCAGTGGCGAGCCGAACATGAGCGCGCTCATCGAAACCGACATCCCGGCTGGCAAAGCGCATCGACACGAGAGCGCGCATCTGCATGTCACCGGGCAAGCCCTGTACTGCGATGACATCGCACTGCCGGCCAACACGCTGCATGCGGCGTTCGGATTGAGCACGATCGCACACGGAAAGATTCGCACGCTGGACCCGAGCGCGGTGAGTTCCGCGACAGGCGTCGTCGCGATCGCCTTGCCAGCGGACATTCCAGGCGAGAACAACTATGGCAGCGTGATCCACGACGATCCGATCTTCGCTGACGAGCTGGTGCAATACGCCGGGCAGCCGCTATTCGCCGTCGCTGCGACTTCATATGCAGCCGCTCGACGAGCAGCTGCGATGGCCAAAGCGGAGTACGACCCGCTCCCTGCGATTCTCGACATCCGCTCGGCACTCGCCGCGCAGAAATATGTATTGCCGTCTCAGCACATCGTGCGAGGCACTCCCGCTGAAGCGTTGGCAAAGTCTCCGCGACGACTCCGTGGCACCGTGGTCATCGGCGGACAGGATCATTTCTATCTCGAAGGTCAGATTGCAATAGCGGTTCCGCAGGAAGACGGCGGAATATTGATCCACAGCTCCACCCAGCATCCGACCGAAGTACAGCAAATCGTGGCGCATGCCCTGGCCCGTCGCGCTCATGATGTGACTGTGCAATGTCGTCGCATGGGCGGCGGTTTCGGTGGCAAGGAGAGCCAGCCCGCGCTGATTGCAGCGGCGGCGGCGGTACTGGCAAACAAGACGCAGCGGCCGGTGAAGCTGAGGCTGGACCGCGACGTCGACATGCTGATGACCGGCAAGCGCCATGACTTTCTCGCCGACTATGACGTCGGCTTCGACGCGCAGGGAAAGATCCTGGCGCTGAAGCTCATGATGGCTTCGCGCTGCGGATATTCGGCCGACTTGTCCGGACCAGTGAACGATCGCGCTCTGTGTCACATCGACAACGCGTATTACCTCGAACACGTCGATGTGACCTCGCATCGATGCAAAACCCATACGGTGTCGAACACTGCCTTCCGAGGCTTTGGCGGGCCGCAAGGCATGATGGTCATCGAAGGCATCATCGACGACATTGCCCGCACGCTCGGCCTCGATCCTCTCGCCGTCCGTCGCGCCAACTTCTACGGCGTCGAGACACGAAACGTCACGCACTACGGCCAGCAGATCGAAGACAACGTCATTCACACGATTGTCGACCAGCTCACCGCGAGCGGTGCGTACGCGCAGCGACGACAAGCGGTCGACGCTTGGAACGCCGCGAATCCCGTGCTCCGCCGTGGCCTGGCGTTGACGCCCGTCAAGTTCGGCATTTCATTCAACGCCACGCTGTACAACCAGGCCGGCGCGCTGGTGAACGTGTACACCGACGGCACTGTGCTGCTGAATCATGGCGGCACTGAAATGGGCCAGGGCCTGCACACCAAGGTCGCGCAAGTTGTCGCATCAGAGTTTGGCTTGCCGATGTCCGCGATCCGCGTAACGACGACGGACACGTCCAAGGTGCCGAACACTTCAGCCACCGCGGCGTCGTCAGGATCCGATCTAAATGGCAAGGCCGCACAGGCCGCGGCGCATGTCATTCGCGAACGTCTGGTCGAGTGGGCATGCCGAACCGATAGCGTGAATCCCGATCAGGTGCGCTTTCACGAGGGCCACGTTCACATCGGCTCGCGTCGCATCGCGTTCGGTGAATTCGTGCGACAGGCGTATGCCGCTCGCATTTCACTCTCGTCCACCGGCTACTACCGCACGCCAAAGATTCATTGGGACCGCGAGGCCTTCCAAGGCCGGCCGTTCTTTTATTTCGCCTACGGTGCGGCGATCAGCGAGGTCGCGGTCGACACACTCACCGGCGAGACACGCCTGCTGCGCGTGGACATCCTCCACGATGTCGGCCGCTCGTTGAACCCGGCCATCGATTTGGGACAAATCGAAGGTGGCTTCCTGCAGGGCGTGGGCTGGCTCACGTCGGAAGAGCTGTGGTGGAACGCCAAAGGCGAGCTCAAGACACACGCACCTTCGACGTACAAGATTCCCACCGCGCGCGACTGGCCGATGGAAGCTCACATCGCATTGCTCGACACCGCCAACCGCGAGGACACCATCTACCGGTCCAAGGCCGTGGGCGAACCGCCGCTGATGCTGGCCTTCTCGACGTTTCATGCAATCCGCGATGCCGTCGCGTGCTGCGGGCCGAAACATTGCGTGCCTGACCTGCCCGCACCAGCGACACCCGAAGCCGTACTGCGTGCGATCACCGATTTGCGGAAGGAGACAGCCGCATGAGCGCCGCTCCGCTATCACACCCGCAACCGAGTCTGCAGCGCTCCGTAGCCACCGGAACCTGGCTGGAACCACTTGGCAACTGGCCCGCGGCCGCCATTCGCAGCCTGGAAACAAACGACACCGTCGTTCGCGTCGTCATCGCATCGGTGCGCGGCTCATCACCTCGCGAAGTCGGCACGAGCATGCTGGTGGAACGGGAACGCATTCTCGGAACGATTGGCGGTGGTCAACTCGAATGGTCAGCTATCGTCGCTGCTCGCTCGCTGCTGAACAGGACGTCATGCCCGGTCGAGCTGCAAAAACTCACCCTGGGTCCGCAGCTGTCGCAATGCTGTGGCGGAGCGGTCGAGCTGTGGCTCGAACGTTACTCCGTCGCTGACATTCCGTTGCTGACGGTCGCGGCTGAATCGCAAGGCCCCACCTTCCTGGTGACTGCGTTCGCCGGCGGGAATGTCGAGAGGCGCGTGCTCCGCCACCCTGCGCTCGATCTGCGTGGCACGCGTGCCCTGCTCGTCGAGGAAAACGGCACGACCACTTTGAGCGAGCGACTCGACGAAACGCAGCCGCCCGTCTGGTTGTATGGCGCCGGCCACGTCGGCCAGGCACTCGTGCGAGTGCTTGCGACATTGCCAATGCAGCTCACATGGATCGATTCACGCGCAGAGCTGTTGCCCAGCGATCTGCCGCCGTCCGTGCATGCAGTGCTTGCGGCTGATCCGGCTGCAACGGTCGATGAAGCGCCGCCCGGCACTCGCTTCCTGATAATGACCCACAGCCACCCGCTCGACTATGCACTATGCAAAGCCGTGCTCGAACGCAACGATCAGTCATGGATCGGCGTCATCGGCTCCAAGAGCAAGAGCGTTCGCTTTCGCTCGCGGCTAATGCGCGACGGACTCAGCCGCGAACAGGTCGAGCGTCTGACCTGCCCCATCGGCATCGATGGCGTCGACAGCAAATTGCCGGCTGCGATCGCGGTGTCGGTGGCCGCTCAGCTGCTGCAAACATTGGACGCTTCCGTGCGATCGCATCCACAACCCCACGGCTGCGGCAACGACGATTGCCAACGCTGCTCGCTTCACTCCGGAACGCAGCGATGACGCCACGACTGGCCCTGCACGGCATCAGCAAACGCTACCCGACGGTCGTCGCGAACGATCGCATCGACCTGAGCGTCGCGCCGGGCGAGATCCATGCGCTGCTCGGCGAGAATGGCGCCGGCAAGAGCACGCTGATGAAAATCGTCTACGGCGTGACGCGTCCCGATGCCGGCCGCATCGAATGGGAAGGTCACGCTGTCGAGATCCGCAGCCCGGCCGACGCGCGCAAGCTCGGCATCGGCATGGTGTTCCAGCACTTCTCGCTGTTCGAAACATTGACGGTCGCGGAGAACATCGCGCTCGCTCTCGGTGAACGCACCTCGCCCGCCGCCTTGGCGGATCGCATTCACTCGGTGTCGGAAGGCTACGGACTGCCCATCGATCCGCATCGTCTCGTGCACAGCATGTCCGTCGGTGAGCGTCAGCGTGTCGAGATCGTGCGCTGCCTGTTGCAGTCCCCGCGACTGCTAATCATGGACGAACCTACGTCAGTGCTGACACCGCAGGCAGTCGTCACGCTGTTCGATACCCTGCGCCGGCTCGCTGCCGAACAGGTCAGCATTCTATATATCAGTCACAAACTGGATGAAGTGCGTGCGCTGTGCGATTCAGCGACGGTACTACGGGGCGGACGCGTCAGCGGCACGGCCATACCGCGAGAAGAAACAAACGAGAGCCTGGCTCGCATGATGGTCGGCGGAGAACTGCGAGAGTGCCACCTCACACCGCAGCCGGCAGGTGAAGTGCAGCTTCAATTGCAGCGGTTGTCGTGGCAGTCCGTGGACCCCTTCGGCACCAGCTTGAACGACGTGACACTCGACGTACGCGCGGGTGAGATCGTTGGCATCGCCGGCGTCTCCGGCAATGGGCAGCGCGAATTGCTGGCGGCGATCTCCGGCGAGACGCGCACGGCACATGAGTCCATTCACATCTGCGGGCAAGCCATGGGAACGCTTGGCCCCGCCGAGCGGCGTAGACGAGGGTTGAGTTTCGTGCCCGAAGAACGACTCGGGCGCGGAGCGGTGCCCGATATGACTCTCGCGGACAACGCGCTGTTGACCGCATACGACGCCGGCTTGGTCCATCACGGGCTGGTGAATTCGACGGCAACCGAAGCGTTCGCCCGCGACACCGTCGCGCAATTCGCGGTCAAATGCGGCAGTGAGCTTTCACTCGCACGCACGCTCTCCGGCGGCAATCTCCAGAAATTCATCGTCGGCCGCGAGACGCGGCTACAACCGAAAGTGATGGTGGTCGCGCAACCGACTTGGGGCGTCGACATCGGTGCTTCACAGCTGATTCGACAATCGCTGATCGATTTGCGCAATCGTGGCGCGGCCGTGCTGGTGATTTCCGAAGAGCTCGACGAGTTGTACTCGATTTGCGATCGCCTCACGGTGATCTCGCGTGGACGCCTCTCGCCCGCGCGGCCCACGAATCAGCTACCGGTGGAAACAGTCGGCGTGTGGATGACCGGTGACTTCCCAGCGGTGGCGCATGCGTAACGGGATCTGGCCGTTTCGACTGGAGCGTCGCGCCGAGCCGTCGATGGCCATGAGCATCGCGTCGCCGCTGTTCGCGGCGGCGGCGATGCTGGTCACCGGCTTCATCTTGTTCAGCGCTCTCGGCAAGAGCCCGGCAGCGGCGTTCCATGTGTTCTTCGTCGAACCGGTGGCCTCGCTGTATGGCATTGGCGAACTGCTGCTGAAAGCCACGCCGCTGATGTTATGCGCACTCGGCCTGGCCATCGGCTTTCGCGCCAATGTTTGGAACATCGGTGCGGAAGGTCAGTTCATTCTGGGCGCGCTGGCAGGTGGCGCCGTCGCGTTGTTCACCGATGGGCTCGGCATATTCACGTTGCCGCTGATGTTGCTCGCCGGCATCCTCGGCGGCATGGCCTGGGCCGCGATCGCGGCTTTCCTCCGCACCCGCTTCCACACCAGCGAAATTCTGGTGACGCTGATGCTGGTCTACATCGCGCAGTTGCTGCTCTCCTACTTCGTGCACGGACCGTGGCGCGACCCGGCGGGTTTCAACTTCCCGCAATCGGAAAGCTTCGGCGATCACGAACTGCTGCCCATTCTCATCGAAGGCACGCGCCTCAACGCTGCATTCATCTTTGCGTTGTTGCTGGCCGCGCTCGCCTGGCTTTTCGTCAGTCGCACCTTCGCCGGATTTCGCATGCGGGTGGCGGGACTGGCACCTGCCGCAGCGGCATACGCCGGCTACAGCGACAAAGGAAACATCTGGCTGGCGCTGATGATTAGCGGTGGCGCCGCCGGATTGGCGGGCATCAGCGAAGTCGCCGGACCAGTCGGATTGCTGTCGCCAGCGATCTCTCCTGGCTACGGCTTCGCGGCCATCATCGTCGCCTTCGTCGGTCGGCTGCATCCGCTCGGCGTCGTACTCGCGTCGCTGCTGATGTCGACGCTGTATCTGGGTGGCGAAGCGGCGCAGATCGAGCTGCAACTGCCGGCCTCGGTCACGAGCTTGTTCCAAGGCGTGCTGCTGTTCTATTTGCTGGCAGCCGATCTGTTCATCACGTTCCGATTGCGACGCGTGACGGATTCGAAACCGGCGCCAACAGCTGCTCCCACCACCATTCGCGCCAGCACCACGCCATGACCTTCGAACAACTGCTACCGATTCTCGCCAGCACCGTCACGGCCGCGACGCCGCTGATTATCGCGGCGCTCGGCGTCCTGGTCAGCGAGCGCGCGGGTGTATTGAACCTGGGCGTCGAAGGCATGATGTTGATTGGAGCGGTCACTGCATTCGCGGTCGGCGCGTCGAGCGACAGCTTGCTCCTCGGCTATCTCGCTGCGATCGCCGCCGGAGCGACCGTGGCGCTGTTATTCGGCGTGCTGGTGCTGAGTCTGCAGACCAATCAGGTGGCGACGGGGCTGGCGCTTGCGCTGTTCGGTATCGGGCTCAGCGCGTTTCTCGGGCAGCCGTTCGTGGGCACGACCCTCGATCGCCTGCCTGCATTGAATATTCCGCTGCTCGCCGATATTCCTTTGCTCGGCCCGCTGCTGTTTCACTATGACGCCGTCGTCTACGCCTCCTTGCTGCTGTTTGGCGCCGTGAGCTGGTTTCTGTATCGATCCCGCATGGGCCTGCGACTGCGAGCCATTGGCGAAGCGCCGGCAGTCGCGCACTCATTGGGCGAACCGGTGATTCGCATCCGCTATCTCGCGACGATGTTTGGTGGCGCGATGAGCGGCCTGGCCGGGGCGTATCTTTCCACCGCTCTCACACCGATGTGGGTCGAAGGCATGAGTGCCGGGCGTGGCTGGATCGTGCTCGCACTGGTGGTCTTCGCAACCTGGCGGCCGCTCAGAGTGTTGCTCGGTGCATATCTGTTCGGCGGCGTCACCGTGCTACAGCTGCACGCGCAGGGATTCGGCGTGACC
>JBEVKA010000414.1:0-4165 GCA_040509855.1 Steroidobacter sp. | reverse complement strand
CCCGATACGGAACGGCGAGCTGCGGCCGCGGTCCGGATTGTCCAGGCCGACGAACGTGCCGCCGTTGCGCTGGCAGAGGATTCGCATCAACGTCGCAAACCGAATGCTGGTGTATTGAGGCGCATCGGGCCGCACCGGAAAGCCGATGGCGTGAATGCGCACGCGCCGCTCCCCGGTCGAGTCCTCGCGATTGATGAGGTCCACGCCCTTCACCACCGAGTCGATCGAAGAGCCGGTGAATTCATCGCCGAGCACGTACAGGCTGATCTTCTTGTCCTTGGCGTAATAAGTGCGGATCGCTTCGACGATGCCTTCGATCGGGCTGGAATTCGAGAACACGTTCCAGGTGCGCAGCCGCTCGATCACGGTACGCCGCTGCGTTGGCGTGTCTGGAATCCATTTGCCGCGATAGCCGGTGAACATGTAGGTGCCTTCGTCGCTCATCACCTGGAAGCCCTTCACCTGCGGATATACGTTCAGGGTTTCTTCCACCTTCTGGATCATCATCGGCCACACGTAATTGAACATGCTGCCCGAGGTGTCGATGATGAAAATGATGTATTCGCTGTCCACCGGGATGCCGCCGATGGCGTCATCCTTTTTGCGCCGGAAGCCCTGGCCGAGCAAACGTTTCATTTCCTCGGTCAGATTCTGCTGCGCCGAGGCCAGTCGGCCTTCGAGCTGATTGGCGACGTCGGCTTCCTGCTTGGAAGCGCTGTACTTGCCGCGAATGTCACTCAAGTCGCCTTGCAGGCGGGCGATGCGTTTCTTCTCGTCCGAGAGCTGCTCCTGCTTGGACTTCAGGTCGCGATTGAGAATATCGGCCTGGCCTTCGATCTCGATCAGCTGATCCTGCAGTGCCAGCAGTTCCTGTTTCAGATCTTCCTCGGACTGTTCGATGGCGGGCGTGCGGATGTTACTCAACACCAGCAGCAGCACCACCGAGCCCAGGCCGCAGGTAATGCAGTCCAGGAACGAAATGCTGAAAATCTCCGTTTCGCGGCGCGCGCGCTTACCCATGATTCACTCCCCGCCAGCGCCCGATGGACAGTGAAATCATGGCCAATCCTTCGCCGGCATCATGAACGAGCCGCCGGTCTCGCGCGCCGCCACCCAGAACGCGCTCGGCGCCATCGGATCGCCTTCCATCGGCATCAAGATCACGTTGAACGGCACGACGCGCGGATACTTGGCGAACGCACGTTCGAACAGCTTCAGGCGTGCGTCGCCGTCGATGGTCTTGCGAATCAGCGGCGCGCCAGCACCCTGCGTCGGCAAACCGTCGGTCACCATGATGACGTTGTCCGGCTTGGGATTGAGTGCGTTCAAGGCGACGAACGCATTCTCGATGCTGGTGCCGTCGGCCGGCACGGTCTTGCGCAGCTTCTCCAACGCATCGCTCATCGCATTCGGGTCGTTCGCCTTGAGCCACTTACCGTCTGTACCCTCGGCCAGCGCCCAGGTTTTGGTGTTGAAGGCATAAATCTGGAACTGACTCTCCAGCGGCATCTGCGCCGCCAGCCAGTCGACCGTGGCCAGGGTTCGCTGCCACTTCTGCGACATCAGCTTCTTGCCTTCGGACATGTTACGCATTCGCAGGATGTTGACGACGGTCTCGTCCAGCATGCTGGCCGACACGTCGACCATCAGCAGAATGCGCTCGCCACCGACTCGCAGACCCGTGAGATATTGACGATCGCCGGTGCCGACGAAGCCGCGCACGCGCGTGCCAGTCGCGCTCGAATCCTTGCTCGCGCCTTCGAGTCGCCGCGCGCCTTCCTCCATCGATTTCAAATCGGCCTTGAGTCGCTCGATCGCTTCACGGCGCGACAATGTTTGTTTGTCGGAGTCCGCCAGCTCCACCTTGAGCTTCTCGGTCTCCTCCAGCACGCGCGTACCCATGCCTTCGGTGCGCACTTTGTCCTTTTCGGTCTCGAGCATCGAGTTGCGCAATATCACCAGCTTCTGATAGCCCTCGAGCACCTGCTCTTCGAGCTTGGAGACTTCGGCGCGATTGGATTGGGTTTCGGTCGTACGACGCAGCCCGCCCTGCGCGTTAATCAACGTATAGACGAGCACCACCGACCCGAATGCACAGGTGATGCAATCCAGGAACGACATGCTGAAGACTTCAGTCTTGCGGCGCGCCATCGTCGTTTACCAATTGAATCAGTTCGAGCGTGACTCCGGGCGAACCCAAACGCAGACGATCGCCCACCGTCAGCGCCGTGCGCCCGACGACTTTTTCGTCGTTGACGAACGTGCCGTAGGTACTGTGATCTTCGACGATGACCGCTCCATGACGGCGGGACACGGTGCAATGAGCTCGCGAAATGCCCGGCAACGCGCTGGGCAGAACCAACGCGCGGCGGCGACCTTCGACCGCCCAGCCGATGGTCAACGGCTGCTCGCCAATGTTCCAGGCGCGGCCTTGAAACAAAACATGCGTCGGCCGCAGCTGTGGCGGCGTCGCTTCCGGATCGACAGCGCGCGCTTCGCCACTTTCGGCGCGAGGCACCGGGAGTTGATACACCAGCGCGAGTGAGTCCGCCGGGCGGCGAATGGCGGAGTCGTATCGCAAGGCGCCCAACGCCGCGGCGGCAGGCGGCAGCACTTGGATGACGCAATCACGCAATGTTTGGAAACGTTCCAGCAAACCCGGAATCGCCGCGACTCGTTGCGAGACTCGCAATTCGATCGGCATGCCGGCCACGCGCGCGCCCTGCACGAGACGCAGCAACTCCACGTAGTGAGCTTCGGCGGCGGCGATCAATTGCGCACGCTCGACTTCGAGCTGCAATTCGCGATCGGCGAACTGGAACGTCAGTGTGACGTGCTCGGACTGCTGCAACTCCGCGAGCCATCCCGGCAGCTGATCGTACAAGCGCTGTTCGGTGCCCGAGTCGTGCAGCGGATCGAAGCGCGTCTTGCGCACGAAATTCTCGGCGATGAATTGCACCAATGTTTGCTGGATGCCCAACAGCCCGTGGCGCAAGGCGATTTCATAACGACTGCGCTTCAGGCCCGGATGCTCGCCGCCCGAATATTCGAGCACGGTGAGCAGCGCCTGATGCAGCTCCAGGTCGAGATGCAATACTCGCGCGGGCGACGGCTGCAAGCTGCACGCAGCGAGCGCGGCGTCGACCAATCCGGCGACCGGCACACCGGTCTCGTTGATTACGCCCAACAACAATCCGAGTTGCTCACGGCTGTACCCGGCGGGCACGGCGAGCAGCACGGCTTCGTTTTCCTGTTTGTAACGACCGATGAGCTTTTCGGCTTGCGCGAAAGCCACGTCCGCAGTCGTGGATGCAGAACGCGATGGCCGCGTCAGCGGCTGCGTGCTCAAGCCACGCCAGAAATTCGTATGCGCGAGCAGCGGCTTCACACGCACTCGCTGCAAGGCTTCCATACCGCTGAGCGTCGCTTGATCTTCGAGGATCGCGACGCCTGGCGCGTCCGCGACGACGTCGATCGCGTCGCCGTGTTGACGAGCGACGACCAGTGCGGCGTCGATGAGTTCGAGAGCTAGCACTTACCTCACCTGCATGTGCCGGATCAGATGCTGATCGACCCAGTGATCGGTGTCGTGCACGAACTGCTCCTGCGACTGCTGCAACTGGTGCAGGAAGAACATCAGGATCAGGGTGAGCAACAGCGCGACGAACGTGGCGTTGAACGCGATACCCAGGCCCGAGGTCACACCGGAGATGTCGCCGGTGACTGCCTTATGGGCTTGTAACAGCGCGTCGCCGATGTGACGCACGGTGCCGATGAAGCCGATGGCCGGAATCGCCCACGCGATGTAACGAATCATCGCCAGGCCGGAGTCGAGCCGGTCCGCTTCCGAATCGCACACCGCCTTGGATGTTTCAGCGGAGTCGCGAATGCTGCGCGTGGCCGAGAAACGATCGAGCGTGCGCTGTAACACACGCACCACGAGCAACGGCTTGTCCCGAGCTGGCAAAGCCTCCAGCTGGCGCGCGTAGTCCTTGGCATCCTCCGGCAAGACCTTGATGCCCTCGGGCACGTGGATCAGCTCGCGCTCGAGCATCTTGCGCTCGCGACTCACCAGGACCGCTTTGTAAGAGAGGATCAGCAGCGCCCAGATGAAGTGAATGATCTCGATTTCCTGCTCAGGGGCATTGATCACCAGGAACAGCGA
>JBEVKA010000413.1:0-8045 GCA_040509855.1 Steroidobacter sp. | reverse complement strand
TTGGTTGCCGGTGGCGCGGCGCTGGCGGGTTACGTCTTGCAGATCGGGCTGAACCGCGTTCAGTTTGGCGTTGTGGTCGTCGTATTGATTGCGACCACCGGGCTCGCGCAGCACAGTTTGTTTGTTCATGTTCGCGACGTCGTTCAGCCTTTGTCGAACGGTGAATTAGGTGCTGCACGGAGAGCAGTGTCCAAGATCGTAGGACGCGATACTGCCACGCTGAACGAATCCGACGTCGCCAGCGCAGCGCTGGAGAGCCTCGCGGAAAGTTTCAATGACGGCGTGGTCGCGCCGGCGTTCTGGTTGTTCGTTGGCGGGCTGCCGGGTTTGTTTGCTTACAAGGCGCTGAACACGGCCGACAGTCTGATCGGACATCGTGAGCCGCGTTGGCGAATGTTTGGTTGGGCGGCAGCGCGCGCGGATGATTTAGCGAATCTCATTCCTGCACGAATCGCGGGCGCGTTGTTGGCAGCCGCGGGAGGTGGCGGATTGTTGGTCATGTGGCGAGACGCACCGAAACATGCTTCACCCAATGCTGGCTGGCCCGAGGCCGCCATGGCCGGCGCGCTGCGCGTTCGCCTCGGCGGGCCGGCGTTCTATGACGGTGTCGTGCATGATCGGCCCGTTTTCGGCAACGGGGCTGCACCGTGTGTAGATGACCTCAAGCGCGGCTTGCGAGTTTATTTGATCGCGTGCGCGCTGCTCTGGGTGCTGGCTGCCGTCGCTGGCTGGGCTCGCGACTAGTCATGTCCGCGATCATGATCCAAGGCTGCGGTTCCGACGTCGGCAAGTCCTTGCTGGTCGCTGGCCTGTGCCGTTTGTTTGCAAATCGCGGCGTCATCGTTCGGCCGTTCAAACCTCAGAACATGTCGAACAATGCCGCGGTCACCGCGGATGGTGGTGAGATCGGCCGCTCCACTGCTTTACAAGCCCTCGCCTGCCGCACTCCACCCACGGTCGACATGAATCCCGTGCTGCTGAAGCCACAAAGTGACATCGGCGCGCAGCTCATCGTTCGCGGCCAACGCGTCGGCGTCATGCAGGCCAGCGCGCATGGCCGCGACAAACGCGAGTTGTTACAGATCGCCGTCGAGAGTTTTCATCATCTGCGGCGAGAGGCCGATCTAGTTATCGTCGAAGGTGCCGGCAGCCCCGCGGAGACCAATCTCCGCGCCACGGACATCGCCAATATGGGTTTCGCTCACGCCGCCGACGTGCCAGTCGTATTGATTGGTGACATCGATCGCGGCCACGTGATCGCGTCGCTGGTCGGCGCGCATGCTGTGCTCGATCATGCCGATCGTGCTCGCATTCGCGGCTTCATCATCAATAAATTTCGCGGCGACGCTGGATTGTTCGAAGAAGGATTACGAACCATCGAGGCTCGCACCGGCTGGCCGAGATTGGGCGTCGTGCCATGGCTCCACGATGCCGGCGCGTTGCCCGCCGAGGACGCCGTACAGTTAGATCAATCTCGCGCGGCGGACAAGTCCGTGAGTTCATCGAAGCGACTGCGAATCATCGTGCCGCGCCTGCCGCACATCGCAAACTTCGATGACTTCGATGCCCTGCGCCTCGAACCTGCCGTGGAACTGTTATTCATTCAACCCGGCCAACCTCTGCCGCTCGACGCGGATCTGATCGTGCTTCCCGGCAGCAAGGCGACGATTGCCGATCTCGAATTCTTTCGCGCCCAGGGCTGGGACATCGACCTGCACGCACACGTCCGCCGCGGCGGGCGCGTGCTCGGCATCTGCGCCGGCTACCAAATGCTCGGCCACCTCGTGCTCGATCCGCAGCGAATCGAAGGCCCCCAGGAATCCGCTCGCGGCCTCGGCCTGCTCGATCTCACCACCACGATGACGCCAGACAAACAGCTGCGCTACGTCACCGGCACCGACCTCGCCACCCACTCGCGCATCAGCGGCTACGAAATGCACCTCGGCATCTCCACCGGCCCCGCCACGTCCCAACCGATGATCCGCTTCGACAACGACATCACCGACGGCGCCCGCTCCCCCGATGGCCGCATCAGCGGCTGCCACATCCACGGCCTCTTCAACGACACCACCTTCCGCCAAGCCTTCCTCACCACCCTCGGCGCACAATCCCTCGGCGAGGATTACTCACAACGCGTCGATCTCTCACTGGACGCCATCGCCGCGACGCTGGCGCGCACGCTGGACATTCACTCAATTCGCGAGATCTCCGGACTGCTCCGGTGAGCAAAGTTACGCGCGCACGTGTGCGATGACTTGCAGTTTCTCAGCGACGATTTGTGCTCTCGCTGCCAAGTCTTCGCCGGGAGCGATGAGCCCGGGCAGATAATCGCCGAAGTTAGGTTCGGCCAGCAGTTGGGAACAACGCTCTCGCAAATACGCTCGCAGTTCGGCAGGAGAGCCAGCGATTTCCTCCAACAACACCGATCTGCCATCGACGACGTTGATAATGTCCTCAAGATCGCGACTGGCGAGCGGATACCACCGGTTGGAGAATCCGAGGATGTTTGGATCTGTGGGCATCAGATCGACTTCGAGCTCTCGATAGCGCCAGCGACAAATCGGAGCGTCGCTGGACAGATCGCGCTTGAAACCCAGCCGAGCCAGTTCTTTCTCCATTCCGTGATACGCCGCAAGCGCGGACACGGACGCGACCAGATCGACATCGAAAGTGACTCGCACGGGCGACGCCGCCGTGTCCGTAATCAGCAAGCCCACCGAACAACCGCCAACGAATACGACCCGTTCGCGCAGGGGGCCTAACGCGCTCGCGATGAGCGCTACCTTCGCGATGTTTGGATCCCGAGGCCTCACTGAAAATATTTATCCAACAGCTTTTGCGCAGCCGCCCTCTCTCGGGCCTGGCCAGAGCGATAGGCATCGAACAGCGCCAGTGCGGCGTACAGATCAGGATCGCGTAGCGCCGCATCCGGAACGGTCGGATAAAGAGGCGCGATGGTCACGCCCCGCACTGATCCATTCTTGTGAGACCAGACAGGCACAGGGTCGGCGGTGGGAGCAATCACGCCATTGAGTGGCGGCGCTGCGTACGACGTGGGCACGCCTTTGCTGATCCGACCATGGACCGCCGGGAACGCATACTTCGCGCCTCCAAAAACGAACTCACGCATTTGTGGTTTCAATACCGCGGGTTTGCCGTCACGAAAAATCGCCAGCCCGGCCAGCGCCGCTCGCTTCAGCGAAGCGTGCACCGCCGATGGCGCCAGGCCCGTTTGTGACCCCAGTTGAGCATAGGTCGGCCCGCTGTCCCGGCGAGTTAACAGGGCAAACAGGGCGTAAAGGTCCTGCGGTTTGATGGCGATCTGTGCTGTGCTCGAACGTTTCATGCCGTCGGCAGCCAAAATGAGGGTTTGTGGACCCTAGCGAGGGGCGCCACGGCGGTCAATATTCTCAATTCAAGAATAAAGAATGGCAGGCATTAGTTATTGATTTTATTCTCTAAAATAAAACAGTCAGCCCGCGAAAATCGAGCTTTTCGAGCGCGACCAGCAGTCGACAAGCAGCGCCAATGCAGGCAACGTAGCACCCCTACTCACTCATCCACGCAAAAGCCATGGGCCACCGCCTCTCGAAAATCTACACACGCACCGGTGACGACGGCACGACCGGGCTCGGCGACGGGACGCGCGTGGAGAAGACGCATGCGCGGATTGAGGCGTACGGGACGGTGGATGAGGCGAACAGTGCGATTGGAATGGTGTTGGCGGTAGCGAACCTGCCGGCGGAAGTGACGACGGCGCTGACGCAGATTCAACATGAGTTGTTCGATCTGGGCGGAGAGCTGGCGGTGCCGGGGTATCGCGTAATCACGCAGGCTCACATCGAGCAGTTGGAGAACACGCTGGATCGGTTCAACGAGCCGCTGCCGCCGTTGAAGGAATTCATTCTGCCGGGTGGTGGACAGGCTGCCGCTGCATGCCATCTCGCTCGGGCGATCACGCGGCGAGCGGAGCGATTTTCGTGGGCGCTGGCGAAACAGGAAGATATCGCGCCTGAAATCACGCGCTATTTGAACCGGCTGTCGGACCTGTTATTCGTGATCGCGCGAGTGTTGGCGCGACATGAGAGTGGACAAGAAGTGCTGTGGAAGAAAACGACGCCGCAGCCCAAGGACTGAACCTACTCAGTTCAGCGCCAGCACGCTGATGAAATCCTCGCGTGGCCCGAGCCGCAAAGTGATTTCCTGTTCGAGCTCGCGAGACACCACCAGCGTCGCCTCGAAGCGATTCACCATCACCGGCTTCACCGTCGAGCCGCTCGGCCGGTGTGTGAGCATGAAGCTGTGATATTCGCCGGCGTGAGTGGCGGCGAACTGCACCAGGACGTTGATGCCGTCGCGCTCGTCATCGTTGATACGCTCGTCGCAAATCACCAGGAAGGCCTGATCCGCCGGCACGGACGCGAAAGCGCCAGCGCTGCGCAACTCGCTGAGGAAGTTCGAGATCTGCCGTGAGAGCGGCATCCACACATGCATGTTGCTGGGCAGGCCGGCGCACCAGCGGGTGCCGCGCTCGATGGCGTTGATGGTGAACAACGCGAACCGCCGCTGCGCCAGGTATGACCAATCGGATGAGGCACTCGCCCCGCAGGCCAACGTGCGCAGCGCCGGCCACTCCCGATCGGGATTGCGCACCGACTGCAGCACATTCACGCCTTGAGCCGCGAGCGACCATCGGTCAGCACTGCTCACCTCGCGAGCGAGCTTGGCGGTGGAAGAACGCAGCAGCGGCTCCGGTTCTCGCTCGCTCAAGGCGGCAGCCACGGCATCGCCGGAACGCGACAACAAACCGGCGACCGCGCCGCCATTTCCAAAGATTTCCGTTCGCCCTCGCAGCCGATCCATTGCCGAGATGCGGGGGAAGAACATCAGCGCGTTGTCGCTGCGAAAGTCCAAAGCCTTGATGGCGCGAAGTGCCTCAACCGCGTTCTCCCAGCTCGCGGGAGGATCGACGATCAGCATGGCGCGCTTGTCACGACAGAAACGCATGGCGACCAGCAACGCGCTGATGCCCACATCGATATTGCGAGCGAGCGGTGGAACGTAGACGAACCCCAGCTCCTCGACCGCCTCCAGCGCGAACAATCCGGTGCTGCGAGTGGCCGAGCCGATGACGTCATAGTCGGTGATGGGCTTGCCGTCGTCGCCGTCGGGATTGGAGCTGACATACCCCACCGGCAGATTGGTGCCGGTCAGAAACGTGCGGTCAGGGCGGAGCGAAGGCACCTCGCCGCGAACGCGCATCAGGTTCGATTCCAACAGCGCGGCGGTCACGAAGCGCGGCGACTCCGGATCCACCGACAACCCGCGAAACGTTTCCTGGACCTCGACCCGCTCGGAGCCGGGCGAGCGCACGCGTTGAATGACCAGGTTGAAACGCTGGTCGTCGCCCGATTCGATGTTGTCGTAGTCGATGGAGGCGCGAAGAAACTCACGCGTCCCAGGTGCACGAGCTTCGAGCCGCAGCACCTGGCGCTCGCACTTGAGCGAGATCGTGACCGGCGCGGCGCCGTTCGCCACGCGCACGATGACGGCCTGCCGCCCACCCTGCTCGAAGAAATGTTCGACGGCGTAGGACAGCGGACTCGGTTGCCACAGGCCACCGAAGTGCTGCTGGAAGTCAGCGAAGCTGCGAACAGTGAGGGGTTGATGAAGGGGGCCGCGAAGCGTGCGGCCGACGAAGGCAGTCAGTTGCGCGTTGGCGCGCGCAATCGGCTGTTCCGCCATCGACGTTGCAGTAATTGGGTTACCTGCGAGCGTTTGCTCGGGCACCGTGCCTCCCCTTCCAAGTGCACGGCGTACGTTATCATAGCTATTGACACGCTACAGAGAATTCGCAGCAAACGTATCGCATGTTTGCACCGAGCCCGACTCGAAGCCGCGTTTGAACCAACGCACTCGCTGCTCGGAGCTACCGTGAGTGAAGGACTCCGGTGCGACATAGCCGCGCGATTGTTTCTGTAATCGGTCGTCGCCGATGGCGCTTGCCGCGTTCAAACCTTCTTCGATATCACCTTGCTCCAGCAACTGCCGTGAGCGATCGGCGTTGTGCGCCCAGATGCCGGCAAAGCAATCGGCCTGTAACTCCTGACGCACGGAGAGCGCGTTCGCCTCTTTCTCACTGGCGCGCTGGCGAGCCGCCATGTTTCGTTCCGAGATCCCCAGCAATGTTTGGACGTGATGTCCGACCTCGTGCGCCACCACGTACGCCTGCGCGAAGTCGCCCGGCGCGCCGAAGCGAGTCTGCAGTTCCTGATAGAAAGACAGGTCGATGTAGAGCTTGTGATCGCCCGGGCAATAGAACGGCCCGACCGCCGCTTGAGCAAACCCGCACGCCGACTCAACCGCGCCCGAGAACAGCACCAGCCTGGGTTGTTCATAGGTCTTGCCGGCGGCGGAAAAGATCTGGCCCCAGGTATCTTCGGTGTCGGCCAGCACCACGGTTATGAATTCGCGCAGCTGCGCCTCATCGGCGCTCTCCTGATAGGGCACTTGCTCGGCCGTCGGCGCCGACTGCTGCGCGTTCTGGAGCACCACGGATGGATCCTGACCGAAATACATCGCGATCAGCGCCAGCACGATGGTGCCCAGGCCAATGCCACCGGCCCGCCCATAGCGCACGCCGCGCCGGTCTTCGACATTCGAACTCGCTCGTCGCCCCTGCCACCGCATTGACGGCCTCCATACAAGCGGCTCGCCGCCGCGCCCGCGAAGTTTGTAATCAGTAGAGGTTATACGGACAGCGGGGGCCAGGGTTCCAGGCTGAACCCAAATGCGGCGCGTAGGGGTTACGCCGCCTTCCTCACTTGCCTGGCGGTCATGCCGAGATACAAATCCGCCATGCGATGGGCCATTGCGCCGGCGGACCAGGTGGCGGCGTATTCGCGGGCTTCGGCAGACATGAGGCGGCGGCGGGCGGGGTCGTTGAGGAGTTCGATGACGCGATCGGCGAAGCCGTCTTCATTGTCGGGGGCGACGCGAGCGCCGCGTTCGGGTTTCACGATGTCGGCTGTTCCCATGTATGCGGTGGAAACAACCGGTGTGCCGCAGGCCATGGCTTCGAGAAGCACCAGACCTTGGGTTTCGGTCTTGGACGAAAACACGAACAAATCGCCGGCGGCGTAACAATCGGGCAGTTCGCGATCGCGAGAGAGATAGCCGACGAAGTGGACGTTCGCGCTCAGCTTGAGCGAATCGACGTAGGACTTGCAGTGTTCGAGCGCGGGGCCTTCGCCGGCGATCACCAGCACGGTTTCGGGTTTGCGCTTCACCACTTTCACGAACATGCGCAACAGGAAATCGATGTTCTTTTCATGCGCGATGCGGCCGACATGGACCAGCGTCGGTCGATCGGGCGCGATGCCGAGCCGTTCGCGGAAACGCGCGCCGTTGCCGTTGGCGAAGCGCTCCATTTCCATGCCGGTGGGAATGATGTGCATCGGGCAATGCACGCCGTAGTCTTCCAACGCCTGTTGCATGGCTTTCGACGGCACTACCAAAGCATCGAGCGCCGAGCATTGAGAGACGGTGAAGCGACGCGCGACGAAGCGCATCACCGAGCGAGGGATCACCGGCACGTAGTGATGCAGATATTCTTCGAAGTAGGTGTGATAGGTCTCGATGACCGGGACGCCCAACTCGCGAGCCATGCTCACGCCGTGATAGTGGGCGAGAAACGGTGTCTGGATATGGACGAGGTCGAAACCGCTCTTCTTCAGCTCAGGCCGCAGCGCGCGCAGCTCACCGGCCTTCATGATGCGATCTTCGGGGTCGCGCGGCAGATAGCGCGACGGCACTCGAATGATTTTACCTTCCTGCCCCGCCTCCCCCGCCGGGTACTGAGGCGCGATCAACACCGTCTCGTGGCCCGCAGCGTGCAGGCCGCGCCGGAAGGTTTGGATGGAGGTGGAGACGCCGTTGATCCGCGGAAAATAGACATCCGAGATCATCAATATACGCATGCCGGCACTCGCTAAGAACGAATGCGCGGCAGCGTATGTCGTTTAGATGACGATTAGATGAAAGGG
>JBEVKA010000412.1:0-6735 GCA_040509855.1 Steroidobacter sp. | reverse complement strand
TGGCGGTGTCGGTCGGTGTTGGTTGCATCGCCTTGCCAACCACTGCGATCTGGCGCTTGAGTCCTGAGAAGGTGTTGGGCTGCCGACTGGAATGGACGCAACGGCATCCGGATCGGTTGCAAGCATTAGTGCGTGCGCTGTATCGATCGGCGCAGTGGTGCGAGGATCCGGCGAATCACGAAGAGTTGGCGCGTATCCTCGCCGAGCCACGCTTCGTGGGCGCGCCGGCGGACATCATTCTGCGCGGCTTGTCGAATCGACTGCGCTTGTATCCAGAGGGTGAGCTGCGTCAGCTGCCCGACTTCTATATTCCTGCGTCGCACGCCGCGACGTTCCCCTGGGTGAGTCATGCGTTGTGGTTCTATTCGCAGATGGTGCGTTGGGGGCAAATCGCCTTCGACGACAGTCACGTCGCACAGGTGCGCGCGACTTATCGCCCAGACTTGTATCGACTGGCGTTGGCGAAGGCCGGCGTCGCCGTTCCCACTGTCGATGTCAAAGTCGAGGAGGGCGCAGATGGATTCTTCGACGCTCGCCGTTTCGATCCCGACGATCTCGCGACTTATCTAAGTAGCTTCACGCGCGAATGAGCACTGGCTGCACGAACATCGTGCAGCCGACAGCGTTGTTTGCTCCGTTGCAGCTCAATTGCGCGACGAAATTCGCGAGCACGCTACTCTTCCAATCTCACAAGTCGTTGTTCGGCCGCGAAGATCGATTCCTCGCATAGCGCTGGCACGCGGGTTGCAACACTCGTTGGCAACGGAACGACTCACGTCGTTTCCACAAATCGGGCGAGCCCAACAGCGGGCTTGCCGGGCAACGCTGCCGACTCCAATTCATGCTCTGGCGTGAAATGAAGTCGGCAGCGTTTTTTTTTGGCCGCAGGTCTGGGATACGAACGGGGAGTCGCCGGATCCATGTCCAACACATTCAAGGCTGGGTTGTGCGTCGTACTGGCGATGCTCGCGACCGACAGCGCTTCGGCGGCTGAACTTACGCTCGAGAAAGAACAGCTCAAGCTGGGCTTCATCAAGCTCACCGACATGGCGCCGCTGGCCATCGCTTACGAGAAGGGCTTTTTCGAGGACGAAGGGCTGTATGTCACGCTCGAACCGCAGGCGAACTGGAAGGTCATCCTCGATCGTGTGATTACGGGTGAGCTCGATGGCGCGCACATGCTCGCGGGTCAGCCGCTCGGCGCGACGATCGGTTTCGGCACCAAGGCCGAGATCGTGACTTCCTACAGCATGGATTTGAATGGCAACGCCACCACGGTCTCCAACGAAGTGTGGGCGCTGATGTAACCGAAGCTGCCGATGGACGCGCAGGGCAAGCCGGTACATCCAATCAAGGCCGACGCACTCAAGCCGGCGGTCGATGCGTTCAAGGCCGCGGGCAAGCCATTTCGCATGGCCATGGTGTTCCCGGTCTCGACTCATAACTATGAGCTGCGCTACTGGCTCGCGGCCGGTGGGTTGCATCCGGGCTTTTATTCTCCCAGCGATGTGTCCGGGCAGATCAAGGCGGATGTGTATCTTTCCGTGACGCCGCCGCCGCAGATGCCAGCGGCGCTGGAGGCGGGCACGATCAGCGGCTACTGCGTCGGCGAACCCTGGAACCAGCAGGCGATTTTCAAAGGCGTCGGCGTGCCGGTCATCACCGACCTGGAGATCTGGAAGAACAATCCCGAGAAAGTGTTCGGCGTCACGCGCGCCTGGGCGGAGAAACATCCCAATACTCATCTCGCCTTGCTGAAAGCGCTGATCCGTGCCGGCATGTGGCTCGATGCAAACAACGGCGCCAACCGGAAGGAAGCCGCGCAGATTCTTTCTCGCGCCGAATACGTCGGCGCGGACTATCGCGTCATCGCCAACAGCATGACCGGCACGTTCGAGTTCGGTCGCGGCGACAAGCGCAGCGTGCCGGATTTCAACGTGTTCTTTCGTTACTTCGCCACGTATCCGTATTACAGCGATGCGATCTGGTATCTGACTCAGATGCGTCGCTGGGGACAGATTCCACAAGGTCAGAGCGACCAGTGGTACATCGAGACGGCCAAGAAGGTGTATCGCACCGAGCCGTACTTGCGCGCGGCGCGCTTGCTGGTGGAAGAGAACAAAGCCCGCAAGGAAGATTTCCCCTGGGACAGCGACGGCTTTCGCACGCCGACCAAGGAATTCATCGACGGTGTCGAGTACGACGGCCGCAAGCCGAACGATTACTTGCAAAAACTCACCATCGGCTTGAAGCAGGGGCAGGTCGTCGAAGGCGGCAATGTGACGAACAAGCCGGGAGCGACCTGATGTCCACGTCGACATTGGCGATCAAGCGCGATGATCCTCCGCCGGCGGCCGCCGAGTCACCGCCGCCAACGCCGAGCGTGGTGAAGGCACAGGATCCGCTGTGGATCGAGCGAATGTATCGACTGTTTACGACCGTCGGTTTGGGTTTCATCAATCCCATCATTCGTCTGTGTCGCGGTGGCAACCCCAGGCTGCAATTGCAGGAGCTGTGGCGCCTGCTCGGCATTCCCCTGGTCGCGATCGCTGTGTTTCTGCTCGCGTGGAGTCAGATCTCCAGCCGCATTCAAACCAGCCTCGGTCAAATCCCAGGACCGATGGCGGTGTGGCAACAGGCGCAGAGTCTGTGGGCGGATCACCAGGCCGAGCGTGAGAAGGCGGCTGCGTTCCATGAGCGCCAGGCGAAGCGCAACGCGGACAAGCTGGCGAAGAATCCGAACGCGGAAATTCGCACGGTGAAGTACACCGGCAAACCCACGTATATCGATCAGATTCTCACCAGCCTCAGAACCGTGTTCACGGGTTTCGTGTTGGCGACATTGATCGCGGTCCCGGTGGGAATCCTGTGCGGCCTGAGTACGACCATCAACTCGGCGTTGAACCTGCTGATACAAATATTCAAGCCAGTGTCGCCGCTGGCGTGGCTGCCGTTGGTCACCATCATCGTCAGCGCGGTGTATGTGACCGCCGAGCCAATGTTCGAGAAGTCGTTTCTCATTTCCGCAATCACGGTGACGCTGTGCTCGCTGTGGCCCACGCTCATCAACACCGGCGTCGGCGTGAATTCCATCGATCGCGATCTGTTGAACGTGGCGCGCGTGCTGCAGCTGAAGTGGACCACCAAGCTGTTCAAGCTGGTGTTGCCTTCGTCGCTGCCGCTGATCTTCACCGGCATGCGTTTGTCGCTCGGCGTGGGTTGGATGGTGCTGATCGCGGCGGAGATGCTGGCGCAGAACCCGGGGCTGGGGAAATTCGTCTGGGACGAGTTCCAGAACGGCAGCTCCGATTCGCTGGCGCGCCTGATGGTGGCGGTGCTGACCATCGGCATCATCGGTTTCCTGCTCGATCGGGTCATGCACACGCTGCAGAGCCTGCTCGACTTCGGCGCGCGGCGCTGAGGCAGGGCACGCAATGTCACTACTCGAATTGAAATCGGTCAGTAAGAGTTATGGTTCAGGGGATCAGAGAGTCGAGGTGCTCGGCGACGTCAACCTGAGCATCCATGAAGGCGAGTTCGTCGCCATCGTCGGCTTCTCCGGCAGCGGCAAAACCACGTTGATTTCCGCGATCGCGGGCTTGATTACGCCGGACTCGGGCGAAGTGCTGTTCAAAGGACAGCGCGTCACCGAGCCCGGCCCCGATCGCGGCGTGGTATTTCAAAACTATTCATTGCTGCCGTGGCTTACGGTCGAGAGCAACGTCGCTCTCGCCGTGGATAGCGTGTTTCCGCGGTGGTCGGCGGAGCAGCGTCGCGCTCATGTTCGCAAGTACGTCGAGATGGTCGGCCTGTCGCACGCATTGGAGCGGCGGCCGGCCGAGCTATCCGGCGGCATGCGGCAGCGAGTGGCGGTCGCTCGAGCGCTGGCCATGGACCCGGAAATCCTGTTGCTCGATGAGCCGTTGTCGGCGCTCGATGCGCTGACGCGGGCACGTTTGCAGGACGAGATCGAAGCGATCTGGGAGCGCCAGCGCAAGACCGTCATCCTGGTCACCAACGATGTCGACGAAGCGCTGCTGCTGGCCGATCGCATCATCGCGCTCAAGCCGGGACCGAGGGCAACGCTGGGTCGTGAATTCAAGGTCGAGATGGCGCGGCCTCGCGACCGGATGGCGGTGAATCAGGATGACACCTATCGCCGCCTGCGTGCGCAGATCTCTCAATATCTGATGGGGCTCGGCACTCAGCGCAATGTAAGCACGAGTTCCGCGCGAGCGTTGCCCGATGTGGTGCCGATTGAGCAGCCGGTGCCGAGAACCATTCGTCGCGTACTGCGGCCGAAGCCTGCGGAGAACGTCGACAAGTTCGTCGAGTTCTACGACGTGACCAAGGTGTTTCCGACGCCGAAAGGACCGCTCACCGTCGTCGACCGCTTTCGACTCGACGTTCGCAAGGGCGAGTTCATTTCCTTGATCGGCCACTCGGGCTGCGGCAAGTCGACAGTGCTGTCGATGGTGGCGGGTTTGAGCGATGTGACCGATGGTGGTATCACACTCGATGCTCGCGAGGTCACATCGGCTGGGCCCGATCGTGGCGTCGTCTTTCAGTCGCCGAGTTTGCTACCATGGTTGACTGCTCGCGAGAACGTCGCGCTCGGTGTGAATCGAGTGTATCCGCACGCGAGCGAATCGGAGCGCAGTGACATCGCCGAGTACTACCTGTCACGCGTCGGCCTCGGCGACGTGATGGAGAAGAAGGCGAGTGAACTCTCGAACGGCATGAAGCAGCGGGTGGGATTGGCCCGAGCGTTCGCGCTCTCGCCCAAGCTGCTGTTGCTGGATGAGCCTTTCGGCATGCTCGACGCGCTGACACGCTGGGAGCTGCAGGAAGTGCTCATGGAAGTGTGGAAGCGCAATCAGGTCACGGCCATCTGCGTCACGCACGACGTCGACGAAGCGATTCTGCTGGCGGATCGCGTGGTGATGATGACGAATGGGCCGAACGCCCGCATCGGGCGCGTCATGCAGATCGATCTGCCGCGACCACGCACGCGCAAGGCACTGCTGGAACATCCAAAATATTACGGTTATCGCAAGGAATTGCTGGCGTTCCTGGAGTCCTGCGAACGGCAGCGGACACACGCAGCCTAGAGTTGGGGAAGGTAAGAGATGACAACAAGAAGCATGCAGCTGGGTATCGCGCTGGCTTTGTCGACGCCTGGCCTGGTCGGCGCCGCGGATTTCGGTGCAATCGGCGGCGCGTTCGCCGAATCCAAACCCATTCTCGATGCGCGCCTGCGCTACGAGGATGTGGATCAAACGCCTCTGGCCGAGGATGCCGACGCCGAAACACTGCGCGCGCGCTTCGGCTTCGAGACCGGTAAGGCGTGGAATACCAGCTTCCTGGCCGAGGGCGAGGTCGTCACTCATCTCAGTGGCGACTATCGAAACGATACTTCGCGTACAACTAATCTGGCCTATCCCGTCGTTCCGGATCCGGAGAGCGAGGAGATCAACCGTCTGCAGCTGGTGAACACTTCACTGCCTGGAACCACGGTGACGCTCGGCCGGCAGCGCATCCAGCTCGACGATCAGCGCTTCGTGGGCAACGGCGCATGGCGTCAGAACGAGCAGACATTCGACGCGCTGCGCGTCGTGAACAAACCGCTCGCGGCGGTGACCTTGGATCTCGCCTATTTGAATCAGGTGAATCGATTGTTTGGTCGTGAGTCGCCACAGGGCCGTTATCACGGCGACGGCGTGCTCGCGAACGCCAGTTATAACTTCAGTTTCGGCAAGCTCACCGGCTTCGGCTATTGGCTGGATTTCGACCCCATCACCTATGTGCCGGTCGCGCTGGATCCGGTTCGCGTGTCGACCGAGACATTGGGAATGCGTTTCGCCGGCGAACGCCCGCTTCAGAAATTCAAGCTCGGCTACGCGGCGTCGTATGCGACCCAAAGCGACTACGGCGCGAATCCGTTGAACGTCGATCTCGACTATTACTCGCTGGAGCTGACGGCCACGTATCGTCAGTACGGCGTCACGATCGGCCAGGAAGTGATGGAGGGCAACGGCGTGGTCGGCTTCTCGACACCGCTTGCGACCATGCATCGCTTTCACGGCTGGGCGGACAAGTTCCTGACCACCCCGGCGAATGGCATCGACGATAAATATGTGAGCTTCGGCTACACCGCCAAAGGGGTGGCGATGCTGGACACGCTGTCCGCGACCATCGTCTATCGCGACTTCGAATCGGAGCGCCTGGCGTTCGATCTCGGCGCCGAGGTCGACTTGCAGCTGCAGGCCAAATACAAACGATTCGTCGGCATGCTCAAGTACGCGCAGTACGACGCGCACGAAGGCCGCACACCCGCCGTCTATCAGGACACGACCAAGTTCTGGGTGCAGCTCGAATACGTGTGGTGAACGGCAGCCGACTCAGTCGCGGCTGTTTCGCCACGACGGCAGGATTTTCAGCACAGTTTCCGCCGGCCGGCTGAGCACCGCGCCCAGCGGTGTGATGACGACGGGGCGATTGATGAGGATCGGATGTTTCAGCATCCGCTCGACGATCTCCTCGTCGCTCCAGCCGGCCGGGTCAGGCAATCCCAATTTGGCGGCTTCCTTTTCTCGCAGCAGCTGCCTCGGTTTGAGCTGGGTACGCGCCAGGATATCCAGCAGCGTCGCTCGATCGGGCGGCGTCTTCAGATACTCCACCACGCGCGGCTCGATGCCGGCACTGCGGAGCAGAGCCAATGTGTTGCGCGAAGTG